>JABCOE020000046.1 GCA_013333795.2 Candidatus Saccharimonadota bacterium
GTCACTGCCGACGGCGTCCGCGGCAGAGTTGCTGGCGATTTCCGCACCGATAAGCCGCATAAGAATGGCTTGTCAACATTTACGGCGGCTCTACAAAAGGCCGATAACTTCGACTTAATCATTATCGCCCTCGGCACCAACGACCTGCAACAGCGTTTCGCGCGAACACCTGAGGACATTGTTCGTGACTTATTAGAATATCGCAATCTCGCTGGCAAGACTCCAATTATCTACATTTTGCCGCCGTGTTTTGACACTAGCGACAATTCGGGGTATGAGTTTACCGACGCGTCCGAACAGCTTCGCCAAGAACTACTGCAGCGCAAAAACGAACTTGGCAATTACATCGAGCTGCCTAAATTACCGCTATCAGACGGCTTGCATTTTTCGCCATTAGGACACTATCGAGTTTTCAAGATAGTTAGGGAAGTGCTAAAATCGTATATATAAGCTAATCTGCGCCAACAAGATTTTGGCGGCTAAAGAGGGGGATGAAATGAATAAGCCAATCATATCGATAGACGACATCAAGCAAGCGCTCGAATTTCGCTATGCCACCAAAGCTTTCGACTCTAGTAAGAAAATCTCGCAAGAGAACATCGAACTGCTCCTAGAAGCCGCCCGCCTAGCGCCAAGTTCGTACGGTTTTGAGCCGTGGAATATTATCGTCGTGCAGGAAGACGAACAGCTACGCGCCGATGTCAAACGCTGCGCAGGCACCAATGCTGCTCGTTTTGACGCCAGCCACATCTTGATATTTACTGCCAAAACCAGCGAAGGCTTGTTGCAAAAAGGCGGACATATCGACCATATGCTGCACGATATCAAGAAACAAAACTCCATCAAGGCTGCCGGCTTCAAAACTTTTTGGCGATATTGGGCTAAAAAGGATTTTGAGATACTCAATCAACCAGCAATGATTCATCAGTGGGCGGCGCGGCAAGCTTACATTGCACTAGGCTTCGTACTGCTGGCCACAGCTGGGCGCAGGATTGACTCGTGCCCGATTGAAGGCTTTTCGATTAGCAAGCTCAGCCAGGTCTTGTCACAGCACCAGCTAATAGATCCAAATCTAGAAAAGCCAGTGGTAATGCTGGCGCTAGGTTACCGTAGCCAGCGCGAGGTGCCAGCCAAAACTCGCCGCCAGCTCGACGAAATTGTACGTTGGCGATAATGCCGCGCTTCCTTTTTCAGGTATTATTAAACCAACGACGAACAGACTTATGCCAGCCGGTCCCGCTAGCTTAATATTTGCTAAAATAACATACATGGAAGACACGCGGAATGTAATCGATAAATTCAAAGGCCGGAGCAAGGCAGAGATTGTGAAAGAGTTGGACGCTGCGGATCATGGCTTAGTGATCGCTCTGGAGAACACCGAGCGAGATTTTAACATGGGGACGATCGTCCGGAGTGCCAATGCGTTTGGGGTGCGGCAGATTTACGTTATCGGCAGGCGGCAGTGGAATAAGCGCGGCGCCATGATGACGGATAAATATTTGCATGTACATTACGTTGGCTCGACAGCTGAGTTTGTCGAGTTAATGCGGGCTGAGGGCAGAGAAATCATAGCGATTGATAATATCCCGGGCAGTATCAATATGTCAGAGACGACCTTGCCAAAGCGGGCGGTGTTGGTGTTTGGTCAGGAAGGACCGGGAATCTCCGAGGAAATGGCACAGGTGGCAGACAAAATTGTCGCCATCGAGCAATTCGGCTCAACCCGCTCCATCAATGTCGGCGCAGCAGCCACCGTGGCGATGTATTGCTGGTTGCAGCAGTATGTTTTGAGATGAGCAGCACAGTATCCAAGCCGCGCTAAAACAACTCTTTCTGCAAATTTACGCTAGAAAATTATGCGTCAGCGATAATAACATATCTAGCTTGAAATTGCTGTACCAATCTGTTATACTTGATTACTGAAGTTTTATAACAACATTAAAGGGAAGTTATGGCAAAGAAGAATAATACTAAGCGTAAGACTATTGCACTCGTCAGTCAACTAAGCAAAGACCGCACTTATATTACGCGCAAAAACTCGGCAAATACGCCAGGTAAAATAACTCTGCGTAAATACGACCCAAAATTACGCCAACATGTTGAATACAAGGAAGTCACCAATGTATCTCTTGGTCGTAATAAAGTAAAAGAGCGCAAAGGCTAAAATAGCAGCCTTTCCAGGTAAGCCAGGCAGCTCTCTAGCGAGGGCTGTTTTGCTGTACGGCGGTGTCAATTACCTCGGCTAGCCACAATGCGTTCGAGACTAGCTTTTCGATTTGTGCCTCGGTTGGACGCTCGTTTTCGGTGTATAAATATACGGTGTTGTGCTCGATTTCGATATTAATTTTGTCGAAATGCGAAACTATCACTTCGGCAGCCTGCGGCGATATAATTGACTCAATTTCTATAGCCCGAGTAGCAGCACCATAAATATTATATTTATTAAGAAAAGCCTGCAGGTAGCGCGCCGTAGCCCCCAAAATTAGCGGCTGTAGAGCACTGTACGACGCTTGATAAATCGGATCTGTCCGTTTCATGCCAATATAAATGTGCGGCAGCGGACGTTCGGTATGTAAATCGACGGTAGCGATTAGCCAATGGCAGCGTTGATCCTTATACTTGTGCGACTGGCCCTGGCGGACACGAACAGTGTCGCGCCGCTGCAAAACTGTCGTATCGTAGCCGCGAATTGTACCTATGCAAAGATAATCATCAATATGCGTGTGCGAAACCGTATGGCCGCGCACCAAGCGGTGGTCGTCGTCATGCTGATTAGCGTAACCAAAATATACCAAGCCGGCGCGATCTGCGAAGCGGCGCATTGCTTGGCGCGTAGCGCGAGTCTTAGCAATATGCCGCGGCGTAAGCCGGCGAAGAGCTCTAGATGCTTTCAATTTTGTTCTCGAACTGACTCCCACCCTGTTATCCTCATCTTTTTATTGTGTCAAGAATCGTCGATATAAATTCAGCCTGGCTCCAACAAAGCGGCGCTACCGAGCATTCGCGCCCCGAAACCGGATCAATTTGCTCGGATAAAACGCCAGTCGGCCAAGCTTGGCTAGCCACCCACGAAATTATCCGCTGCGCCGAATTTTCGTCGCCGCACTCCAAATAATACTGAGCTAGCCACAACGAAACGATAAACCACCAGTTACTCGGAGCACCTGGAGCGCTGCGGTAATAGGCGTCATCCTCGTAGCGCGGCAGACCTGGCGCTTCCAGCTTGAAATGAAAGCGGTCGAGAGCTGTTTGTATGGCCTGATGCAAATCTTCTTGATTATCGTATAGGCCATAAATAAAAGCACCATAAACAGCCGACATATCAAGCGTATCATCGGGTGTGTAAGTGCCGTTTTTGTTGCGGCGCAAACCTTTGCGAAAAGCTTTCTGGCGAGGATCGTACAAGCGTTTTTGCGCGGACTGTTTGATATCCTCGGCAACCGTCCGCCAAGCGACAGCTCCAACCTCGTCTCGACGCTGATCAGCCAGATTAGCCGCCGCGAACAGTGCCGCTTGAACGGTCGCTGTCGTGTACGTCGTCACCATGAAATGCTCTTCCCAGAGATCGTAACTTGGTTTTGGCAAGTGCGTCCGATTATCAACATAGCCAGCCAGAAAATTCGCCATCGGTACTACCATCGACGTATAGAACCGCTGCAGCAGCGTGTCATCGCCAGTCTTATTATAAAATTGACAGAATAAGAACAGCACCGAAGCCGTCTCGTCCTCTTGAATTGGCGCTGAGACAGTGCCATCTGGATGCACGTACGAATGCCAACTACTACCCAGAGCTCCGTCGGCACGATATTTATGCGATAGGTAACCTTTCGGACTCAACGCCCGGCGGCAAAAATCAAAGAAATTGTAGGCTTCCTCGGTATAACCCATACGAATTAGCGGCCAGAGAACATACACGCTATCACGCGGCCAGCAGTATGCGTAGGCATCGCGCTGATAATTAAGCGCCTCGCCATCGCTGCTAGCAATAACAGCACCGCGCTTATCAATATGCGCCTTGAGGAGCATAGTACTATTGATAAACGCCTGGCGATATTCCGGCTTGATGCGCTGCGCCACTTTCTTCGCTGGACGCAGCCACAGCCGCCACCATTTAGCAGTAGCTTCAAAGCGCTTATGGATCGTCTGCGAAATAATATTTTTGTGTATGTAAAGCACTTCGCGCAGGGAAGTACCAGCAGCTAACCAATAGTTGACTCGCGCCGAACCGTGGCCGGCCAACTCTAATTTGAAGCGGATCGTCGAGTCGCCACGGCCATGCTCGGCAGTCGAATTCGATAGCTCGCCATCATCAGCATCGCGATAAGTACCTTCGCGGCCCTCGCGGCCAAATACGCCAACTGCATATTGATCAAAGAACCTGCCGCCGTCAACTTGGCCCGACGCTGCAAAAACTCGACGCCCACGGTAATGAATGACAGCATTATCGTCTGGCAACACTTGAACGGTATCAGTACTGCTACCAGAATCACCGATAATGAAAGCTTGATGCATAAATAACCGAACATCGCGCGTTTCAGGCCGCAAATTAACCACATGAATCGTCCGCAAAAGCACGTTAAAATCTGTATCAACCGCGTCATCGAACTCTAACATAATGCCAATTCGTTCATTCACAGCCACAATATGGCCAATCAGCGCCTCGTGGTGATAGCTAAATTTAAACGACCAACCATCGTCGCTCAGCCACGATACACGGCCATCCGCCCAAACACCGACACGATGCCGAGTATTGCCGCCAATCGTATGGTTTTCTAAACCAACGTAAGGGAAATAAACATCGCTAACCTCGCCATGGCGGCTCAGCCCAACTTGCAGTTCGTTATTGCTAAGAATTATCGGTCGCGCCATCAATACCCCGCAATATTATGTTCATGCAATCGATAGCGCACATCGCGCAGCGCATTCATGAAATACAAGAACGCGTCGTACGGCGAATCATACGGACTAAAATACGCATGCACGTCACCGTCATTAAAGTACTTAGTACACATGTAGTACGGATGGTCGCTGGTCGTCAACTGCCGCCAGTCAGCAATCAAGCCAAGATCGCCCGAACTAAGTACATCCTTTTCCATGGCGTATAGGTCGCGCATTGCTTCGTGCTGCATACTATTACCCAGCCACGCTGACAAGTCGCGCTCGGTATCAGCCCAAGTAGTCGTCTGCGGGCAGTCAATCTCGTCGTGCGCTTCTAGCGCTTGCCAGGCGCCGCTAATCGTGTAGAAAGTATGGTTGTAACGCCCCAGCCAACGCTCAACAAAGTCAGCAAAGAACTCGAAAATACCTGTGTCCGCCCAAATATTTTCACCAAAAGTCTCGAAATCCATAAATAAGTTAATTATTTCGCCGTCGTGGCCCATGCTTGCGTCAACCCAATCGA
>JABCOE020000047.1 GCA_013333795.2 Candidatus Saccharimonadota bacterium
CGTCTTCATAACGACGTATTATAACAGATTATGCTCAGACTGGCTATTTTGGATAAGCTACAAGATGTCTGACAAGTCGAAAACATCGTCGTCTTCGTCGTACTGCTGATGATGACGGCGATCGCTGACAGCAGTCACTACCCGCTCGAAGCTGACTTGCTGTTCGCTGTTTTCGCGAATATTTTGCAGATTATACAAGCCCTTGGCGACAGACTGCTCATCAACCGTCATCACGTAGCGGACGCGCTTTTTAATAGCTTCTTTGATCTGGCGGTCAATCGGCCGGCCAGTATAATCAACCTCGACTGAAACCCGCTCGCTGCGCAGCTTTTCGGCGATTCGTTCAGTGTCGTCAAGTACATTGCCTACAGTTACAATATAAGCCTGAGTAGCGCTCTCGAGGTGGCGCATACCAGTATGGCGCGCCAGCAACTCAATAATATTCGACATGTCTGATTGGCCGCCGACCGAACTTTGCAAGTCGTTATTGACGTAGCGTCCGCCCTTATAGAGTAAGGCACTATGTGTAGCATCAGCTTCGGTGAAATCGAAAATAATGCCGCCAGTGTATTCTGGATGTGCCAACGTGATATCAAGGATAACGTTATCAATTCCCAGCCGCTCTAACCGTTCATACAATGCTACTAAATTCACATAACATTCACTATGGCGGATAACTTCTGGTAGGTCTTCGGCCGACCTGGCGGTCAAAAGCTTAGATAATTTTTGTAGAACTTCACTAGAGTGCGACAACCCGACGATATCAATCGCGCGGTCGCGAAACTTATCTGGGGCTAATGTTCGCTTCTGCGCTAGTAGGCGCGCCATCAGGCTAGTTTGTACGGCGTCAAGATCAAGGTATTCGCTCAGTAGCAAATCGAGCATCTCTGAGTCATTAATGCGCAAATTATAAGCCGAACGCTTGATGCCCATAGCGTCGAGACCGCGCTTGGCGATAGCGATTGCTTCGACGTCAGCTCGCGGCGACTCGCAGCCGGCATGCTCGTAGCGCAGCAGATAAGATGCGCTCGGGTAGGCCGACACGCCGAAAGCGCCCGCTACGATGTCGTAACGGCGACGATTCTGTAATTTTGACTCAGTGTCAATATCATATTCTTCGTAGCCGTACAGTGTTGCCGTATTGCGCCACGATTGCTCGACTAGCTGGCAAGCGCGCACGGTATTCGGATAGTGCACGTCTGTATCGGCGGTTACATTGGATGCTGGTGCCATCATATACCCCTATTATAGCATAAATGGAATTATTTTGCAAGAGTGCTATCTACAAACTCTTTACAGGCGCACCTAAATCAGCTAGAATGGGTTTGCGCGCTAGATATGATTATACGTGTGGCAACTACATGGATAATGCGAGCATGCGCAGACGCGCTGTGCGTTACTGAGAATCAGTGTATGGTCGTGACATAGTGCCTTACAAGCTATACACAGATGTGGCGACTGCGTGGGCAACGCAACTATGCGTAGATGCGTAGCGCGTTGCTAAGAATCGGTAGATGTCGCGATATAGTACTTTACAATGACACGCAGATGTGGCGGAATTGGTAGACGCGCTAGCTTCAGGTGCTAGTGCCCTTCGGGGCGTGGAGGTTCAAGTCCTCTCATCTGTACCATAACTTGTATTTAGTGGAACAACGTTAATACTACCCGCTCAGGCAAAGCGGGCTTTTTTTGTTGAGCAAATAGTTGCCTCGCAACTAATGTTTGTGTTTAAATAGAAGTATGACGAACGAAGAGCTAGCAATCAAGATCGATAGCCTAAGCGATATCGTTGCTAATCTAGCAAAAACGATGGACGAACGGTTTAAACAAATCGATAAGCGCTTTGAGCAGGTTGATGAGCGCTTCGAGCAGATCAACCACAGGTTTGAACTTATCGATGAGCGCTTTGAGCAGATTGATGAGCGCTTTGAGCAGATTGACCGCAGGTTTAAGCAGGTTGATGATCGCTTTGAACAGATCAACCACAGGTTTGAGCTTATTGATGAGCGTTTTGAGCAAATCAACGAACGCTTTAGGCAAGTTGACGAGCGTTTTGAGCAAATCGATGAGCAGCTTGCTGATATCCGCAAAGACCACAAGACTCTGGTTGATATCGTGAAAGATATGGATCTGGCGGCAGATGAACGATTCCAGGAATTAAAAGCTGGGCAAGCCGAGCTAGCGGCTAACCAAGAGAGTCTGCGGGCCGCCCTTGCTGTCGTTCGCCGCGAGCTATATCATGAGTCTGGCAGCCGCGAGATGGTAGACGACACGCTTTATAACTCGCTTGATAAGCGCTTACGCCGAGTAGAGGCAAAGTTTCCTGATTTAGCGTCGAGCCCAAGCAGCCTAGCTGTTCCGCTCAAAATACGATTGCTCTTCTCTTCTCCTACGCTAGTTTTAAATAAGTGTAAGCGATAGCGTGCATATATTTGGTCTGTTAATCGATTAAGAGGCCACTTTTTGCTAGCGGCGTTAACAATTCTAACAATCCATTTGCAGAAAATATATTTTTGGCAGTATCTGCCTATACCTGCGGCAAAACATCGCCGTTGACACTAGCGGTAAGCGATCGCAGATTATCACCGACTTTGACGCCTGGATTCATAATACCGAGCGGATCAAAAACTTTTTTGATAGCCGCGTACATCTCGCGAGTGCGAACGTCAAGGTGTTTATACGCGAAATGCGCTGCGATCCGACCCTCGGCTGCTTGGCCAATGAGCGCGCCGTCATACTTAACAGCCAAATTAGACAATTCATCAAAAATCTTGAATAATTTTTGCTTGTCTCCAACTTGACGCAGCGACAGTACCGGATGAACTGTATAAGTTTCAGTTAGCACGTGTCCAGAAATAGGCATATTACAATGCAGACGACCAGCCAAAACTGTTAATGCTTTAGTAAATTCATCGAAACGAGCAGCTGGAATATAAATATCGCTATACAAATGCGGTGCAAAAGCTGGGTTTTTGTCAGGCAATTCGGCATAGCAAGCAATATCAAGTGCTGACAACAGCGCGTCATCAGTCGCGTCATCGCTAGAAACAAATTTGACTCCCTCGGCGTTGTTAAATGTCTTCTGGATTTTTTTGAGATTACGAGCGCGAGTGCGGGCATTAAAATCGTCAAATCCGGCGATAATGACTGCTTGCGGGTCAGCTCCGTCTAGGTTAAACCAGTCAAAGCGCCGGCCAGCAGCGGCGGCAGCGCTAAATAGCTGAGCGTCAAAATACTCGGCAAAAGCTGCGCCGCTATCACGCAGTATGCGCATAGCGTCATTGGCTACGCTAGCCGAAGCAAATACTAGCGCGAAGACCTCATTGCTCTGGCTAAGAAATTCGGTGCGCAAAATCATCTCGCTGATAATACCTAGCGTACCCTGCGCACCGATGAATAGCGGTGTCAAGTCGAACTGATTTCCTCTCTTGACAGAAGCTATAGCACTATAGCCAGACTTATCATATTCTGGCAGAGCAGTAATCACGTCGTGGTATTCGGCAATGATTGCGTCAATGCCGCGGTAAATATCGCCCTCTAGATTCTGCAGGCCTTTCTTGCGGCTAAGTTCGCGCCGGCCAAGCGGGCCTGTCTGCAAAATATCGCCATTTGCCAAAACGATCTCGAGCTGGCTGATAAAGGCGCTTAAATCGCCGTATTTACCGCTAGCTAGTCCAGCTAGATTGTCGGCGATAGCTCCGCCAACAGTTCGGCGCGCGTCTAGTCCGTCGAGCGGCGGGATGTTAACGCCCTGCAGGCTTAGCGTTTGACACAGGGTTCCAATGGTCGTGCCGGGCTGCAAGCGAACTAACCGCTGCTTGGCATCATACTCAAAAATATTATTCATATGCCGCGACATATCGACTATCGCCCCGCGGCCAATCGCGCCTCCCGTAGTTCCGCGGCCTGAACCGCGGACGGTTATCGCCTGAACATGCCCGCGTTCCGCCAACTGCCATGATAAACGCGCCGTTTTGCGGATGTCGTCGGTATTGCGCGGCGCGACGATCATCTCTGGCGCAAGACTCAATACTCCAGCATCGTTAATATAAGCCTGCCGCACATCGGGCCGGAAGTCAATCTCTCCTAGCAAATGTCCGCGTAGGTAATTAGCAATTTTGCTCATACACCCTCATCTTCATATAAATCTATTTTAGCATAAGCTGCAGCAATTTTTCGCGAATTTGTTAGAAGTTTGCTATAATTATTTGTGCAAGCAAAATACGTGCAATTTGCATGGTAGTAGTGCATAACTAGAGCTTGCAAACGCTCGCGGATGTGGTGGAATTGGTAGACGCGCTAGCCTTAGGAGCTAACAAGCTCGCTTGCCTGTTCTTGTATTTTATAGGGGTAATATAGCCTTTTCTTACTAAAAGAGGAGTCTATTCTTGCAACAGACTCCTCTTTTAGACTCCTTTATTGTTCATAAGGATGTTTTTGCTTGGTCGTTGTCGTTATGTTTATTGTAAATTTTA
>JABCOE020000048.1 GCA_013333795.2 Candidatus Saccharimonadota bacterium
CCGGGCGGACTAGCATCTGTATCCAAATTTCTTCGTCGGTATCTTCGAGCTTGGCGAGCGTGCCGGTGATGCCAGCTAGCGGGTCAACTTCAAAACTCTGAAAGGTTTTGATCGGTAAAAATTCCTTGTCGGTTAAGGTAATCTCTGAGGTGTAGACTACGCTGTGGTGGCGTTCGTGAGCGACGTAATCTTCTTCGGACTTGTGAATCTGTACCTGCGGGTATTGGGCGTAGATTTGTCCTTCGACAAAGCTTTGCAGCGATTTCGGCGTCCAAACGTAGAATTGAATCCGTCCGCCCACCGAGGCAATCTCGAAGCTTAGGTGCTCCTGATAGCCATTGTTAGCTTTCAGCTCGCGGGCATCGCGCAAAATACCATGGAGGCTAGCGAACATTTGCTCGGCGGCCAGCTCAGACTTATCGTTGGTTTTTGGAATCTCGAGGGTTAACAAGACGCTCTCAACGTTCTTTATTACATCAATACTGCGATAATTGCGCCAAGTTAGATATAGCAGCACAATAACCAACGGCCCCCAGACATACCATTGCAACAATAGAGCAATAACAGAAGTGATAAATGACATAGCTATACTTTCATTATATCATACCTCTGTTATTTTTGCAAGATTAAGCGGAATCCGCAGATAGATTATTGCTGTGGTTCGGCGATGGTGTAAGTCGCTTTGGCGACGCGCTTGAACATCGATTTGCTTTGCAGATTGAGCAGAATAGTTGTTTCTTTGACTTGGCGGCTCTTGAGCACGCGCCTAACAATTTCGTCGCGGTGAAGCGGCTCGCCTGCCTTGCGCAAAATGTCGGCGATAATATCTGAAACAGTGCCTTTGCTATAGCCCCAGCTGTCGAGGGCGTAAATGCCGCGGCCGATTAGGACGAAGCGTTTGTCTTTGATGAGTTCGTTGTGGATAGCTTGAGTGGTAACGTTTCTGCGCTTGAAGTCGCTTTCTTTGATGGCTTTAGAAATGTCGGAAAAGTGCATCGGCTTGCCATTGCCTGCCAAAATGACGTAGATTTTATCGCGGATGTTTTTAGGATTGACGGTCGGCCACTTGGCCAGGCCCCAGACGTCTTTGAGATTGGCTAGTTTTTTGGATAAGCTGGCCAGGCCGCGGATCTGGGACGGACTTTCGAAAGTCAACATGCCGTGCAAGCTCTCGATGTCGATTGGCTGGCCGTGGTTTTTGATGGTTTTCACAATGCTATCGATATCGCCGCGGATTTTCTTCTCATTACCGTTTTCGGCGATACTGATGCCCTGGTGGTAATTGTCGGTTTCGTTGATTATAACGAAGCGCGGCGATAACTCGCCGATAAAGGCAACGTGAGCTCGGGTGTTGTTGGAAGCTTTGTCTTTCGAGAGGCGGTTGGCGACATCTTGGACGCGGCCGACGCGGCCGTTTTCGGAAAGGTCGCGGATAATTAGGCGCTCGGCGTCGTTAATGGCGGGGATTTTGCCGTCGGCGGCAGCGGTTTTGAGGCGGGCTAAGATGGCTTTTTCAAGTTGGCGGCCACGTTCGCGAGTGATGCCGAGCAGCTCGCCGATTTGCTCAAGCGTTTCCCGGCGTTCATATAGGCCGAAACGGCGCGTGATGATTTCGCGTTCGCGTTCTTGGTCTATAGTCTTAAGAATATCCTCAATTGCTGTCTTGATAGTCTCCACAGCAGGTGTACCGGTAGTTTCGGTCATGCGATCCTTATCCTTTTATCTCCACTCCCCGCCCCTCGAGAGTGATTTTAGTTTGATATCGTAATTTCGTATCTGATTATAATACATAGTAGTTAGATTGTCAAATCAAATACTAACTAGTTATATTGTATCACAATATAGACGCTTATGGTAAATACTTTTTTGCTACTTTTTTTAATAAAGAATAATGTCTAGGCTAACAATAATACCTATTTTTGTCAAAATTTAAGGTGTTAAGGCGATATCGATGCTGGTTAATTTAACAGTTTATCACAAAATATAATTGTTTATTGAGCAAAGCTTATTCAAAACACTAGTGAATAATTAGCTGATTAAACAGCTTAATCATTGTCTAATAATATCTGGGCTTTTTCTGGCGTGGTTTGCGCCTGAGTTTCTGGCTGGTCGCTGTTGATATGCTTGAGGGCGAACAGCGTAAGTGTGCGGCGAATTTCGTCGCTGGTCGGTTTGGTACTGCGTCCACTGTCGTCGAAGCCGTGGCCAGCATTGGCAACGCGAATAAAGCGGCTGCTCGGCTGGTAGGCCAAGATACGCTGGTAGAACTTGTAAGCCTGCTCAATCGACACAATACTGTCTTTGGTGCCGTGGAAAAACAAAAACGGCGGTGGCGTTTTGGTAATCGGTTGGTACAGCGGGCTGGCGACGCGGGCGGTATCGACATTGCGGGTGCCGAGGAATTTGTAAGCATTTGGGTTGCGCTTGGTGCGCTGTAATTGGTTGACCAGGTCGGTGGTGCCATAAAAACTGATCACGCCGCGGACAGTAATTGGGCTGTCTTGGCGAGTTAAGACGTAGTCGATAGCCAGGAGTCCGCCAGCGCTGTCGCCAAAAAGAATTACATTGTTGGTGTCGATGTCATAAGAGCTGGCGAGTTTGGCGATGGTGTCAATAGCGCAGGCAACGTCGTTATTTTGTGTTGGATAGTGGTATTTGGGCGCTAGGCGGTAGTTGACCGAGGCGACCGCAAAACCAGCCGCTGTCAAACTAGAGCCGTAATAGTCAAGCAGCGAATTGCGCTTATCGCCTTTGTGCCAGCCGCCGCCGTGGATATAAATAACTAGCGGGTACGGTGTCGTATGAGTATTGAGTAGGCTGTTGATCGGCGTGTACAAATCAAACTTCTGCTTGTCTTGGCCGGCGCAATACGGGATATCAGAGTCGACATTAGCGACATTGCCCAGACGTGGATGATTATCGGTGCGGTACGACCTGTGAACATTTAGCGAGAAGACAACGATAATCATTACTACGAGCAGCAAAATCATCATCCAGCGGCGGACACGTCGGACTTGTTGGAGTTTGATTGTCATGTTTACTTCTTTCGTCGTATTTGGCGCCGCGCCGACCTTTTTTGCGGGGCGTTAGCGAGCAATTCCACTGCTTGGTCGCGAGTGATGGTTTTGGGGTCGGTGTCTTTGGGGATTTTGGCGTTTTTATTGCCGTCGGTAACGTATGGACCGAAGCGGCCGTTGAGTACCTTGATGCCGCCGCCAAAGTCAGCGATGTTTTTCTCGGCCTCGGCTTTGAGCTTGGCGGCGTATAGTTCGCGCGCTTGCTCTTGGGTGACCTCGCGCGGGTCGATATCTTTCAGGCTGACGTAGAGTTTACCGATTTGAATATACGGCCCGAAGCGGCTGACGTTAGCCTTGATATCTTGCCCGTCCTCGGTTTGGCCGACTAAGCGCGGCAGCTCAAAGGCACGTAAAGCTTGCTCTAGGGTGACGGTTTCGATCTTGGCGCCTTTAGGTAGCGGCGCGAATTGCGGTTTGTCGGCTTTGTCGTCGCTTGATCCTAGCTGCAGCATTGGTCCGAAGCGGCCGAAGCGAGCAATAATCGGCTTGCCAGATTTCGGATCAATGCCGACTTCCCTGTTGGCGCCGACAGTTCGGCGGTCAATATTGCCAGATTGCTCAATCAGCGCGTGGAATGGCGCGTAGAATTTCTCGAGCATGGTGTTGCGCGCCAAGCGATCACCGGCAATATCGTCGAAATCTTTCTCGACGTCGGCTGTAAAGCCATAATCAACGACGCGGTCGAAATGGTCGGTTAAAAAGCCGCTAATCAGCTCGCCAGCCGGCGTCGGCACAAGCTTGCCTTTGTTGGAGCCGGTCTTTTCTTGGACAATCTCGCGCTCGACCTTATTGTCGATAAGTTGCAATAAGATAACATCGCGCGGTACACCTTCGGAATCGCCTTTTTCGGCGTAACCGCGAGTTTGAATGGTATTCATGATGGTGGCGTAAGTACTCGGGCGGCCGATACCGAGCTCTTCAAGCTTTTTGACTAGCGTACCTTCGGTATAACGGGCTGGCGGCCGGGCGAAAACTTGGCGGGCTTCGACGCTGTGGCGTTGGAGCTGGTCGCCAGATTTGACGGTTGGCAAAATTGTGTCATCTTTACCGCCGCCATAAACGCGCAGGAAGCCGTCGAAGAGGACGACTTGACCCTTGGCTTCAAAGACGAGCTTGTCGTTAGTCTTGCTTGAGTTATTTTGCTTTTCCCCGTCGTTAATACCAATTGTAATTGTTGTGTTCTCTAGCTTGGCTGGCGCCATTTGGCTGGCTAGCGTGCGGCGGCGGATGAGGTCGTATAGACGCTGGTCATAGTCGCTGCCGCTGACTGATTCGCGGGTAATATCAGTCGGGCGAATTGCTTCGTGGGCTTCTTGGGCGCCAGCAGATTTAGTTTTGAACTTGCGGACATGCGAGTATTCAATGCCGTATAAGCGTTTGATGTAATCGGCGCTAGCAGCGATGGCCTGGCTTGACAAGTTGACGCTGTCGGTACGCATGTAAGTAATGCGGCCCTCTTGATATAGTTTTTGGGCGCTGGCCATGGTAGCGCGCGAGCCC
>JABCOE020000049.1 GCA_013333795.2 Candidatus Saccharimonadota bacterium
CGCCAACTTTCAGCGCTGCCACTTTTTTGGCAAGCTTCGCGTCGACGAATGGGCCTTTTTTGAGTGAACGACTCATAATTACCTCTTCCTCTTAGCTTCGTGACGACTGCGGACAATCATCTTGTTAGTTGATTTGCGGCGCCGTGTCTTGAAGCCGATAGCTGGCTTGCCCCACGGCGTCTTCGGGATGCGGCCAGGACCGGTCTTGCCTTCACCGCCACCCATTGGGTGATCGGCTGGGTTCATAGCTTTACCATGGACGCTTGGGCGCCAACCCATGCGGCGGCGGCGGCCAGCCGAGCCAAGCTTGACGTTCTGATGCTGGACATTGCCGACTACGCCGAGACTAGCTTCGCATTCCAAGCGGAACCTGCGAACTTCGCCTGATGGCATACGCACCATGGCGTAATTGCCTTCTTTAGCCATCAATTGAGCCTTAGTACCAGCCGAGCGAACCATTTGGGCGCCGCGGCCTGGATTAATCTCGATAGCGTAAATCTGCGTACCAACTGGAATACTAGCTAGCGGCATGCGGTTGCTAGCCTCGACAGGAGCGTCCGCGCCAGTTTTGATGACTGCGCCTTTAGTCATGGCGGTATCTGCTAGAATGTAGTGGTACAAGCCGTGTTGATCTTTGACGCGGGCGATACGAGCGCTACGACCTGGGTCGTACTCGATTTCTTCGACAGTCAAAGTCATGTTGGCTGGCATAGCATGATTAACTAAACGATAATGCCGCTTGACACCGCCACCGCGATGCCGCACGGTGATTTTGCCGGTATTGTTGCGGCCAGCTTTTTGCTTGCCAGCTTTAACCCAGCTTTTCAGCGGTTTACGAGTAGTTACCTCGCTGAGATCCTGCGAAGTCATACCGCGACGGGCAGGAGTGGTTGGGTTGTATTGCTTGACAGCCATTACTTCTTATCCTCCTTGACTTCTTCTTGCTCAAATACTTTGATTTTACCTTCGCTCAGGCGAACGTAGGCTTTTTTGCTATCTTGGCGATGAGTGGTGCCAGGGTAGCGGTTTTTGCCGCGCGAGAAGCGAATAGCTTTGCCGCTTTGAACGAGCGTCGTTACTTTGGCGACTTTGACGCCTTCGAATTGTGCTTCAACGGCCGCTTTGATTTCGTTTTTGTTAGCGCTCATCGGCACATCGAAAATGTAAGTATTTTCGTTGGTAACTAGCCGGTAGGCTTTCTCACTAACGCGTGGAGTAACTAATACGAGTTTCATTGCTTCGCCTCCTTTGCTAGCCACGCCTCGACTGCCTTGACAGCGGCTGGCGTGATAACGATTTTGTCGGCGTTCAAAATGTAGTAAACGCTGAGGTATTGCGCGCGCACCAAGAGGGCATTGGCTAAGTTATTTGTAGCGCGCATCAGTTCTGGAGGCTTTTCATCGACGACGAGTAGAACGCGGGCTTTCTCGCTGCATTTCTTGGCGGCGAGGAATTTAGCGACTTCAGCGGTTTTGCCGGTAGTTTTGATATCGCTGACCAAGATTTTTTTGTCTTGGTTGGCGAGTGTCAAAGCTTGGCGCAAAGCGACGTGCTTGCTAGTTTTAGATAGTTTCTTGCTGTAGTTTTCGTTGCCGCGCGGCCCGAAAACGATACCGCCGTGGCGCCAGATTGGGTTGCGGGTCGAGCCGAAGCGTGCTCGGCCGGTTCCTTTTTGTTTCCACGGTTTCTTGCCGCCGCCGCGAACTTCGCCGCGGGTTTTGGTGGTAGCACTTGCCTGGCGGCTGTTCGCGAGGAACGCGTCGTAAGCGAGCTTCAATAGCTCGTGATTCGGTACATCAACCTCAAACACACTCTTTGGCAAGGCTGCTTTTGCTGGCTTGGTTGATTCAGCCATTACTTAGCACCTCCTAATTTGATTAAGCCCTTCTTGGGGCCTGGCACTGCGCCCTTGACACCAATCAAGTTGTCTTCAACCGAGATATAAGCGACCTTCAGGTTCTTGACAGTGACCTGTTCGGCGCCCATGTGTCCGGCCATGCGCTTGCCTTTGAATATTTTTTGCGGGTACATGCTGCCGATTGAACCGACTTTGCGCGTGTTACCCTTGCCGCCGTGGGTTTTGCGGTGGCGTTTGAAGTTGTGCCGCTTGATAGTGCCAGCCCAACCTTTACCCTTGCTGATGCCTGTAGCATCAATAACGTCGCCGAGCTCGAACTCCGAGACGTTCCATGTGTCGCCGACCTTGACTTCGCCAAGTTCGTCAACGCGAATTTCCCCGATTTTTTTCGGGGTCACACCGGCTGGTTTGACATGTCCAGCCACGGCCTTGCTCAGGTTCTTACCCGTACCATATGCCACCTGGACTGCGTTGTAGCCGTCGGTTTCGACAGACTTGACCTGAGTCACAGTCATCGGGCCAGCTTGGATCAGCGTCACCGGAATAGTGGTGCCGTCCTCGCCAATGATTTGGGTCATACCAATTTTGGTACCGAAAAGTGCTTTCATTGCCCTCTTGCTCCCATTTAAAAGCCTCGGCGGCTGGTAGTATCCGTTGCCCGGACTTGCCAACTCGCGCGAGTCTCTATAGTTAATATTACGCGTAATAGAATTACATCTACTATTATAGCACGTCTAGCTATAGCTCGTCAATATCACGCAGCCTTATTTATCAAAGTATTCTGGCAAGACCTTGCCCGCTAAAGTTGCCGCTAACAGCACTGCGAAACCGCACATAATCGACGGAATGCCAGAAATCGTCGACGGATCTACGATATTAACAAACGTTGTCGGCACCATAAACAAGATATAGCCAATCATTAGCGAACACAGAGATCGGCGAATATTTTTTACTGCAGCTTTACTTTGGGCGTAAGCGTATATAATAGCAATAATCAGCAAACCATAATAGTATCCCGCGTAAATCGGATAAAATTCATCGCGATTCTCAAAGATTACGTAATTACCTAAGCAGGCGCCAGCTTTTACGCCGTCAGCTTCCAATAAGAAATAACCGACGAATAGTGCTGCCAAAATATAACTTAGAACCGGAATCCAGCGCCTTTTGTCGCCAGAAAGTTGATAAATCAAATGAATACCCAGAGGCGGCAGCATAGTAATCGCCACATAACCAAGCTTCGCCCAGCCTAGGCTATCAAGAAAAATTGTACCTTCACAGACATTATACTCAGCCCACTGAAACAGCGCCAGGCAGACGAGCAGCACCATAGCAATCCTCGTCACAGCGTTTAGCTTATAGCGCCAAAATGTATATAACGCCAAAACAAGCTCAATCGCTAGCGTTGCCAGCATCACTGGCGGCGAAAAGCAGTAGAGTTTCGGCCTCTTAAACTTATTCATACGATGAATTATACACCATTGCGGTAGCTAATCGTTGTCGCCAGCAGTAAACCATTCGCCAAATTTCTGCCAATGTTGAAAATGACAAGGGTTAATCTCCGCGCCGTCATGACGGAGCGCAAATTCCTCAGCAGTTGTTAATCCGCCGCTATCCTCCATCGACACAACCTGATTCATTGATGTTCCTTCGCCGTGCGGCTCATTTATAAACACGCCAGTTTGATCAGATATAAACAGCTTTAATTGCTCGCCATCAAAATACGCCACGACGTCATGCAATATAATTCTCCGATCATTTTTATCTTTCATCAAAGCCAAAAAATCTTCAGCTGTAAACCAATTAGCAACGTCCTTCATATAACCACCCGGAAAGCCGCCGAGTGCTGGAATTTCCCAGCTGCTATCGTTAACGACTACTGGCTGGCCTGCTTTTTCGTACGCCGACTTAACTTTCGCTTCGGTAATCTTCAGCGGATCATGATGCTGGATTTCATCAATGTCAATTTGCAGCGGCTCAACAACAATACTATAATCTTTCAGAACCGACTTGGCTTCTTCAAGTTTGTGCTGGTTGCCAGTGATAAAAGTGATTGTCTTTATCACACTTACGCCTTAATTTTAGAATTTATTTTCCGAAATCGCGGTACAGGTTTCCCATCTAGTACTAATGTTTCCGTAAACATACTGGCAGGACGGGCGAATAATTCATATTCATTCTCATAGAGAGGCCGGTAAATCACCAGGAGTTCTTCCGTCTCAGTTTCTAAGGCGAGGCCAATCACTTCGTATAGCTTGCTTGACTTACTATGCTTGTACGTGCCCTTGCTAATTTTCGCGCAACGGCTCCGTTCTTTACTGTCCGCCATTTCTTCGCGATACTTCTCTGGCTGAGCGCGGAAGACTTCCACCCATTTACTATCATCGTCCAGGTCATGATATTTAATGTAATGTCGTTTGTCAAAGCCGCCCTTATCTTGCTTTTTACGCGCCATTTCCTCTTGGACTTGTTCTATAGAAAAGCCAAAATCCTGGCGCAGCGCGTCAACGACTTCTTGCAAATCAGCCAGCTCTTTGAGCGATTCATCACGCTGATTATCGGCCAGCGGAATTTCGTCCGCCTCCTCGTGAACCTTGCGGAGCAACTCGCGGCGAAACTCTTGTTTGTCTAATATGCGGTACTCCGTATGTAAAACTTCTTCGTCATCCAGACACTTTTTCACGACTTTGTCGCGAACTAGTTTTTGTAAATAAAATCGAATCATTTTAAATTAAGGTTTTAATACTGTCTTTGTAGATTGATGTATTAGATTATAAGTAATATTTAGCGTTCTATGCAACCGCTTTTTAGCGCGGCAAAACAACGCCCGTATCTTTCGCTATCTTTAATAATTCTTCATTAATGACTAGCAGCTTTTCTTTTGACGACATCTTGGCGAAGCCGGCGCTCATCAAAGCTTTATTCGGCTTGCTATAAATAACATCGTATATTTCTTCAATATCGTTAGTAAGTGCCTGCAGCTCGCCTTCAACTCGCCCGAGTCGATTTTTGACCTCGCGCATCTCGCTTTCAACACCGTTAAGTCGATCCTTGACTTCGCGAATATCACTCTCAACACTGTCGAGCCGGCTTTTGACCTCGCGCATGTCGCTTTTCAAACTAGATACATCCTCTTTCAGCCCAGATACATCTTCTTTCAGTTCGGAGACATCTCTCTTTAATTCCGATATATATGCTTCAACTGCGTCAAATCGCGGCGGTACAATTGTCTCCAACGCTCCGTTAACGCCTTCAACAATTGCTTCTTTAATCCATTGCTTGTCGTCATTAGTTAGTGCCATGCGCCCTCCTGAATTCCATTATACCATGCCGTATTCATGTACAGACGAAGCGCTAAAAATTTAGAGTTATTTAAGTACAAACTTTTATCGGCTATCAAAGCAAGATTCCCGCTGGCAAGAAATATGACACAATAGCTACGATCAGCAAAATCGCGTACCATATGTGCCGGTTGCCTGGGCGCTTTTCCCAGAGGTAAACGGCCAGTGCTCCGCCAATTAGCCCCAGCGGAAAGGCTGATAGCGCTAAGCTGCCGATACTTAGCGGCACTTTGAATTTTAGCCACAATGTGCCAGCAATCGTTACCGTGACTAGTTTTAGCAAATAGACGCCGTCAGGTTCGAACTTTTCGTTGCCGCGCCGGCTAAATACACGGTTGCGGGCGTATGTGCGTTGTTTGTGCTGCTGTGAAGCCATAATTAAAGTATATCGTAAGCGTCGTACTTCCCTGTTTCGTGGCTCTATAACTGCTATTCTGTCTCATAGAAAAAGAAAAGACTCTCTCAGTGTCCGTAGAGTCTTTTCTTGCGCAAAGAGCAAGATGCTATTTACATTTTAATTTCGGCGTCAACGCCAGCTGGCAATGATAGATTTTGCAAGTTCTCGATGGTTTTTGGCGTAGCGTTAGAAATGTCAATCAAGCGCTTGTGTACGCGCATTTCAAATGTTTCGCCGCCCATTTTGTAGACGTGCGGGCTTTTAGTTACCGTATAAGTGCTGCGGCGAGTTGGTAGCGGCACTGGTCCGGCGACTGTTGCGCCAGTACGAACAGCGGTGTCGCCGATTCGTTTAGCAGATTCATCAATAACTGTGTGGTCATACGCCTTGAGGCGGATGCGGATGGTGAGACCTTTATCTTCGGCCATTTTGTTACTCCTTTTACCTCGTAACCTCCGCTCGAATCGGTTTCGTTAGCGTCTGGCAGAGTTCTCGAGGCGATTAATTAATACGAACACTACTATAGCAATAATTAGCGTGAATTGCAAGAACTGCGCGAGCGATAAGATGTGCTAAGGTTTAATCTTGTCAGTGGTTGCTAGTTGCAGACAATAAAAGCACCCCCGATAGTCCGGAGGTGCTTTCGGCAGTAACTTACAGAGTGTAAATTACTTGATGATGTTGGTCACCACGCCAGCGCCGACAGTACGGCCGCCTTCGCGGATAGCGAAGTCTTGACCTTTGTCCATAGCGATTGGGGCGAGCAATTTAACCTTAAAGGGCACTTGGTCGCCTGGCATAACCATTTCTTTGTCGGCTGGCAATTCAACTTCACCGGTCACGTCAGTGGTGCGGAAGTAGAACTGCGGCTTGTAGCCCTTGCTGAATGGCGTGTGGCGTCC
>JABCOE020000050.1 GCA_013333795.2 Candidatus Saccharimonadota bacterium
CCATCTCAGTGTTTGCCAACGACTCTGGCGGTAGTTTCACATTCCTGTCTGGGTGTCCAATCTCTGCTTCAACAACCTCTTCGCCGCGAGCAATATTGATGATGACATCAGCCGCAGACACGGCTCCAGCAACCTCTGGACCATTAAGATATGTAAAGGTAATTTCAGGGCAGTCCTGCTATAACTGTTTGGGAAAACCGCGATATGGTACATAAACAATTGAGCGGCTCCTCGGCTCTCTTTCAGGATGGTCTGGGTCAGTAAATAGATTGTCCGATACTCTGGTTAGATAGCTTTCATAAGCATCTTGTGTATCCTGAGTTTTAACCTCAGGTTTAGAAATTTTCTCCATATTTGCCATCCTTTTATTTTAACTTACTTTTGTACTTTTGTCAATTAGCTAATCTGTTTGCTATACTTATATCATAAAAGCAGGAGGTTTATGAAAGGAATAATTCTAGCGGGTGGATCAGGTACGCGATTGTGGCCGATTACCAAGGCTATTAGCAAGCAGCTAATGCCAATTTATGATAAGCCGATGATTTATTATCCGCTTACCACGCTGATGCAGGCGGGAATTCGCGACATTTTGATAATTACCACGCCAGACGACCAGGCTGGGTTTCAACGACTCCTTGGCGACGGTTCACAGTGGGGTATCAATCTAGAATATGCCGTTCAGCCCAAACCAGAAGGCCTAGCCCAGGCCTTTATCATTGGCGAAGAATTTATTGGTAGCGACAAAGTAGCGTTAGTGCTCGGTGATAATATTTTTTATGGTGCAGCTCTTGATGATTCGCTACGCGCTTGTACCGACCCAGATGGCGGCATTGTTTTCGCTTATAAAGTATCTGACCCAGAGCGTTACGGCGTTGTCGAATTCGACGATCAAAACCAAGCAGTCTCAATTGAAGAAAAACCCGTTCAGCCAAAATCTAATTTCGCAGTTGTCGGCATATATTTTTATGATAATGATGTTATTGAGATCGCTAAAAAGGTTCAGCCAAGCGCACGAGGCGAGCTAGAAATTACCTCAATTAATGCCGAATATTTACGCCGTGGAAAACTCAAAGTTCAGACGCTGGACAACGGCGATGTTTGGCTAGATACTGGCACTATCAGCAGCCTAACTGATGCCGAAGATTTTGTTCGTGTCGTCCAAACGCGTACCGGCCAAATTGTCGGCAGTCCAGAAAAAACTGCTTTTCAAAACGACTGGATCAACCGCCAGCAACTTGACGAGATTGCTGCCACGCTTAAAAAATCAGGCTACGGAGAATACTTGAACGTATTGTAATTACCGATGAAAAAAGTTTGTGTCATCATACCTGCCTACAACGAATCTAGCGTCATCAAAGATGTTATTAAAAAAGCCAAAAAAGTTTTCTCAAAAGCCAAAAAAGATTACTCAATTGACATAGTGCTCGTCAACGACGGATCAAAAGACAATACGCTTGAACAAGCTCGAAAAGGCGGCGCAATTGTCATTGATCATATTTTGAATTCTGGAGCCGGCGGCGCAACGCTAACTGGGCTTGCCTACGCGCGGCAACACGGCTATGATATTGCCGCTACCATGGATGCTGATGGCCAGCACGATCCAGAAGATGTCTTGGCGGGCATTCGGCAGAGCGACAGCTCTGATACTGATTTACTCATCGGTAGCCGCCTCATCAATAGCGAAGGCATGTCTAGGACTAAGGTCTTAGGGAACAAGGGGCTAAGTTTCATCACTTATGCCCTGTTCGGTATTAATGTCACCGATTCACAGTCTGGTCTACGGGTTTACTCGCGAAGGGCAATTGATAACCTCGACTGGAAATCGACTGGCTACGAATTTTGCTCAGAGATGATTTGGCGCGCCAAACAAGCGGGTATGATCATTTCCGAATACCCAATCAAAGCAATTTACACCGACTATTCCCGCGCCAAAGGCCAAAACAACTGGAATGCCATCAATATCGTCAAACGACTATTTAAGCAACGCTTAACGGAGTTATTCGAATGAGATATCTTATCCTCGTACTACTCAATGTGCCGATTATTTTAGCAGCATTGATCAATATCATCACTCAGTACAAACTGCGCAAAGTTAGTGTAACGCGCTTTCGCCATCAATTAATTATCTGGATGGTTATCATGGTTGTACTGATTGGGTCATTTCCTCTGTATAATATTTCGATTGGACATCCACCGCTGGATTCGTCAGAATTAAGCCTATTTGATATTTTGCAAACTACGGCGATTATTTTGCTATTCTACATCGCCAACAACCAGCGCCAGCGTATCGACCAAAACGAGCGAAGACTGCGCGATCTGCATCAAGAATTATCAATCAGGCTATCGAATGAAAAATAGTATTGATATTATCGTACCGTACTGGGGTGAGTTTTCACTATTGAAGCAAACCGTCGATTCAGTGCTAGCACAAACCAGCAAAGCCTGGCATTTGACTATTCTTGACGATCATTATCCAGATAAAACTGCCTACAATCATTACAAAAAATTAAACGATAAACGTATCACGTATATCAGACACCGTAAAAATATTGGTATCACCGCCAACTTTAATTACGCTATTCAACACGCAAGCGCACCGTATTGTATGATCGTCGGCTGCGCCGATAAACTACTACCTAGCTACGTTGATACTGCGCTAAAAAACATTGGTGAAGCAGACTTTTATCAGCCTCGCGTACAGATAATCGACGACAAAAGTAACGTATATCTACCGCTTGTCGATAAAGTGAAAAGAATACTGCAGCCTAAAAAATCTAGTATACTGTCTGGCGAAAAACTTGCTGCGTCGCTTTGCTGTGGAAATTGGCTTTATTTTCCATCCATCACTTGGAAAACCGATACCATCAAACGATACTCGTTTGATACAAAGTATAAAATCCTTGAAGACGTCATCGTCGAATTGACCATGATTATTGATGGCGCCTCGCTTTATTTTGATATGACAGAAACCTTTCAATACCGCCGTTTTGCCGAGTCGTTATCCAGTAAAGAAAAAGGTAAAAATGGTATCCGATTCAAGGAAGAGAAAGAAGTCTACGATAATTTTTCCGATAGGTTTAATGAGATTGACTGGAAAAAAGCCGCACGAGCAGCAAAACTTCGCGTGACATCACGCATCCACAGTTTCCTGTCGCGCTTTTAGCGCTTATCCTATCACTTAATTAATTTACTATTTTGTCTTTGCAAATTTGCGATTAACCGCCCACGCATACAGATTGACGATTATTGATTGCGGCAATAGGTCATACAGTCGCCAGTTTATATCCTTCTTCGCTACTGGCATTTTAGCGTTTTTCCAGGGCGTTAGTTTCAAATATTTACGCCACAAAAAACCAACTGGATTATCGTTACCCTGCTGCCATGGCCTACCGTTCACACCAAACTGCGAATGAATGATCTTCGGCGCGTAGTAACTCTCCATGATTTCATCATAACTGTAAAAGCTCTCGGGCAAGAAACCATTAGCCTTAATGTATTTTTTAATATCATAGCCATAGAAAACGGTCGAGAAATTATATTCCACGCCAATCTTCTTGATCTTGCCTTTGAAAAACACGTTACACAAATCTTGGTCAGCCACCTCGTAGTGATTGTGCCGCAAATGCTCGCGCATCTTAGCATCAATCTTATCTTTCATCCATTCTTTGTGATTGATAAGCATAACTCCACAGTTAAAGTAACCGTCGGTTGGTTTCAAACCAATGACATCCTTGTGCGCATTCACCATGGTAGCGTCATATGACAACGCCATCACATTATCCTCGAAATCAAGTTCCAAAAGACCATCAAGTGCACCGCTAATCACCGTGTGCGGATTGATATACAAAATCCGGTCTGTTTTGATGTCGAGCTTAGCAAGCGCCAACATCTTATACCATGTGATATATAATCCCTTCCAAGCCTTAACGCCAATCTCTTTCAATTCGTCAGGATAACTTGACACGTCAACGAAAGTAATTGCGGCGTTCTTATAATTTCCAACCATTTTGTTTAATTTGTTGATGCTATCTTTTTTGAGCTGGTGTCCGAGGTAAAAAATATTAATCTGTTTTAAATGTTTATTGTTTTCCAAAAGCGACACAATGGAAATTGCACTGACTACGGCATAGTTATCGTCACTCTGATATAAAACGTTTAAAATTCCTTTGTTCATAATAAATCCTACTTGTTCGTTGACAATTGCTTAACATATTCTTTCAGCATTTCGGTGTAATCGCTTGGCACAAAACCGATTTGGCGCAACTTCGACAAATCCATATCGCTGTTGAGCGGCCGTGGTGCAAAGCCTGGTTTACTAGCAGCATACTCCTCGGTAGAAATCGGCTGTACGCGGCCGCGATCATATCCGGCATATTCAAACACGTCAGCGGCAATTTCGTACCACGACTTCACTGGACCTTCGTTGGTTACGTTATATAGTCCATATGCGACTTTATTATCTAAGAAGTATTTAGTAGCTCGAGCAATTTCTGACGCAAACGTCAGCCGGCCAAACTGATCATTGACGACTTTTGGATTGATGCGCATATCCGCCAAGTTTTTCATAGTTTTTGGCATATTGTGACCATCGCCAACGCCCCAAGATACTCGCATGATATAGTGTTTTGGTACCAAGCTAACCGCTAGATCACCAGCAGCCTTACTTTCTCCATAAACCAACAGAGGTGCAACTACTTCATCGTCTTTATGATTTTTCTCTCGGCCATCCCAGACATAATCTGACGAATAGTGAACAAGGGTCTTGTTTTGTTCAATGGCAACCTTAGCTAGGTTGCGCGGACCATAAGCATTAGCTAGCCACGCCTTGGCGCGCAATTCTGGAGTTTCAGAACCATCAGCGTTAACCAAAGCTGCCGCATTTAAGATAACATCATATTTTGACCAATCAAACATGTTTACTTGCGCTTCATCAGCTATATCCAGCTCTTCCCGCGGCAGTGACTTGGCATCTGGAAACATGGCCCGCAGCGCCTTGCCCAATTGTCCGTTTGCTCCCAAAATTACATATTTCTTACTCATAATTCCCCTTTGCTTTGTCAGTTATTATAGCATCTTTTAGCGACCGCTTGTAGATAAACAGCAGAAGCGCTACTTGTAAAAAGCTGATCAGCATAAAAACCAGCACGCTACCCAACATCGCCAACTGCTCAATCAGGCACATAGACATCACTACCGCCAAAACATCTGTGAGTAGCAATGTATAAAACTGCCCCTTAAACCGACGCATAATTATCAGCAAATTAACATAAATCGATACAAAAGCGTTCGCCGCCGCACCAATAACCATAATTGTCAAATCAAGGCGGAAACTATTGATATTGATACCAAAAATAACATTGAGTATCCAAACACCAATCAAATAGCTCAGGACGACTGAAAGTACGCCCATCCCAAAAGTTATTTGATTAATCTTGCCGACGATTCGCGCGAACTCCTTCAATTTTCCTTTTGCTAATAGTTCAGACAAATTGACGACATTCGGCTGAATGATAAACGATATGAAGAGTCCAAGGAGCGTAATTGGCATCGCCATAATACCAAAATAGCCAATTTGGTCAGGATGGGACTTGTCCAAAAAATACCGCGGAATATTGAGTGAAAACATCGTCAGAAACACCACAATAAATACTGCTGAAGTACGTTTCATGATTACAACAGCCTGACTGGCGTATTCCTTGATGAACATTTTATTCATAGCGATAGCTTCAACACGTCGCACCCATAATACATCGTACAGAAGTATAATGAGCGCATTGACTAGCAATATCGCCAATGTGCCATGCATGACATTTTTAGTTACAATATCAACCACTATAAATACCCCAAAACCAAGAATCGCTTTCATGGTTAGTGAGATGCCAGCGATATACAATTTACGATGGATTTGCAAAACACCATACAACGAATCGGCAATTGATTCTAAAATTTTAAAGGCTACCAAAATCATAATCAAGCCTGTTTTAGTAGCGTTATATCCATTCAATACACAAAACACCACTGCAGAAACTGCCACAATAAGCGATGCAACGAAACGCACAGCGACATAACCGCCGCTGCAAAACTCCCGCTTGACATCAGATGCCTGATAAGTCCGACCGCCCCATAAAGATATCGCCCAAAACACCACCGAAAGTGATATTGCAAATGAAAATAGTCCAGAATCGTCAATGCCGTTTAGTCGAGTGATAACAATTAGCAATACTGGAGAGATCGCACTCTGTAGCAATGAGCCTAGTGAGTTCCAGATGTAGTCCTTTTTTTTCGACTGCATGTCATTAGTATAGCAAGTTTGCCCAATATACTACTCTACTTTATAATTTTCTTAGTATATGAAAAAATATTGGTCTCACTTTCTGTCGTTTATTAAAAAGCCTGAAAATGTCTTTATATCTTTGTCATTGTTTTTTGGAGTGTTGTCGGCAGCCACCGTACCTCTGCTGTCAGTCAATGACGAAGGCGTACATTATATGCGGGCCTATGGATTGTCCCAAGGAAAAATTGAATCAGGAGTTGCCTGTACTTTACCTAAAGAAGTGGTATTAAAAGCAAAAGAAGCAGATGTAAATAATTTCGTAACTAGCTATAAGAAAACTATAAATCGCAGCGATACAGAGACAGGGAAATGCAGCAGCGCAACTGGCTATCCTCCAATTATGCATCTACCGCAGACAATCGGTATTATGTTTGCAAATCTCGTACACGGTTCACTTGGGATAACTATTATATTCGGAAGGTTGGCCAACCTAATATTTTATTCATTTGCTCTTTATTTCGTCATAAAATGGGTACGCGTTGGCAAATGGGCATTCGTAGCAACCGGCCTATTTCCGCTAATGATACATTTGGCAGCGTCTCTTTCCGGAGACAGTATGACAAATATCGCAATTTTTACCGCTATTGCTGCTACATTAAATCTCTTTAGCCAAAAAAGCCCATTAACTCGACAACAGCAGTTGCTTATTATTGCTGTAGCCTGCTTGTTAATTCTCACAAAGTCGGTAACAATACTCTTATTGTCACCAGTCATTTTCTTGCCAAAGCGCCTCTTCATTCCAGATAAAAAATCAAAAATATCTTTTATTCCGCAAAAATGGTTGGTTCTCTCAGCAGCAGCAATATTAGCAGGCCTTTGTTTAATAGCGTGGCTTCATATATACACACAACCCCTACTCACCACTGGCGCACCGCATAATCCGCTTCATAGCAATCCGCTCAAATTTATCCAGATATTATTTAATACTTACCTAAACCCAAACCTGCCCGTATCCGACGATATCCTGAGGGGCGTGATTGGCGCATTCTCTGCTTTTAAATACGGGCTGCCGCTTTTTATATTACTACCATCATTTTCCCTCCTCTTCCTCTCTCTCCTTCATTACAACAAGAAAGACCAGGAGTTATTAGGAGAGCAGACTGGCAAATTGGCAGTGTATAATTTGGCGACA
>JABCOE020000051.1 GCA_013333795.2 Candidatus Saccharimonadota bacterium
CGAAAAAGAGTCCCTCTTGGTGGATCTCCTCCCTGAAGGTACAAAAGAACTCACTCTCGACGCACTTTTAGTGATTGATGGTGATAAAACAAAAGTTGGTACGCCGACCGTGAAAGGCGCGGTGGTAAAAGCGAAAGTCGTTGAGGCGGAAGTCAAAGGCGACAAAATCCGCGTCATTCGCTATAAAGCTAAAAAACGCGTTCACAAAGAAAACGGCCATCGTCAAAAATATAGCCGAATCGAGATTACGTCGATTAAATAGTAGATACAAACTTGATAAATTGCCCTGTTTTTTGAAGCAGGGCAATTTCATATTTACTAGATGTTTGTGGTATAATTAAACGTAAGCAGAGAGGGCAGATAAACAGTGACATCTATCATAACGGTTACCAATCAGAAAGGCGGCGTTGGCAAGACAACAACGTCAATCAATCTGGCTTACTATCTGGCAAAGATGGGCACGCGGACGCTATTGATTGATTTCGATCCGCAGGGCAATGCAACTAGCGGCTTAGGTATTGATAAGCAGAGCTTAGAAGTAACTATTGCTGATGCTATTCTCGGCCGTAAAAAATTAGTAGAAGTAACAGTCCCAACCGAGTTTGATAACCTATCGTTGGTGCCTGCTGTGCCAACCTTAGCTAATACCGAAGTAGAGCTGGCTCAGACTGATTATCGTTTTAGCCGCCTGAAATATGCTATTAAGGCTTGCACCATAGAGTACGATTACATTATCATTGATTGTCCGCCGAGTTTGAGCTTGTTGACGGTTAATGCATTGATTGCCGCTCAGTATGTTTTGCTGCCAGTACAAGCAGAATTCTATGCGTTAGAGGGCCTAGGCCAGTTACTGGAAACGATGAAACTAGTGCGCAAAAATCTCAATCCAACGCTTGATTTGGTAGGTGTTTTGCCGACAATGGTTGATAACCGCACGTCGTTGTCGACGCAAGTGTTAGACGAGATTTCGAAGCATTTTCCAGCTAAAGTGTTCAAAACGAAGATTCCGCGCAATGTCCGCTTGGCTGAGGCACCGAGCCACGGCTTACCAATAGGCGCGTATGATAGGTTTAGTAAAGGCGCTCGCGCTTATAAAGCGCTAGCCAAGGAGGTGATTGAGCGTGCCGGCTAAAAAGGGCCTAGGGCGAGGTTTTGACTCGCTTATTCCGACAGAGCTGCTAGACGAATCGTTCGATCCGACAGCCGAGCAAGATGAACGCGTTAGCGATTTGCGCTATATTAAATTAGCGTCGATTATGCCCGATCCAGATCAGCCGCGCCGCGAATTTGACGACGATGCGTTGGTTGAATTGAGTAAATCGATCAAAGAGCATGGCGTATTGCAGCCAGTAGTGGTGCGGCCGCATGGCGACGGCTATATGATTGTGGCTGGCGAACGTCGTTTCCGGGCTTCTAAGCTGGCGAAGCTTGATCGGATTCCAGCGCTGGTGCGGACGCTATCGGGCCAGCACCGGTTAGAACTGTCTCTGATTGAGAATATCCAGCGCCGCGACCTTAATCCGCTAGAGACAGCGACAGCGTATTTGAAATTGCGCGATCAATTTAATCTGACTTTAGATGATATTGGCAAGCGTGTTGGTAAGACATCGGCGGCAATTGCTAATACTATGCGTTTGTTGCGCTTGCCGGGGGCGGTGCGCGATGTAGTAGCGCGCGGCGAACTAAGCGAAGGCCAGGCGCGGTCGCTGACGAGCTTGCCAGAAGAGGAAATTTTGCGGGTTGTTCCGAGAATTATAAAAGAGCAATGGAGCGCGCGGACGATTGAGCGCTATGTCTCGAATTATAAAAAGTTGCATGGTACAGCATCGACTAAAGGTAGAAAAGCCGTCCGCAGCTCGAGATTTATCCGCGAAGAGGAATCTTTTGCCAAGCGCTTCGGAACGCCAGTTACTGTCAAGGAGACTCGGAAAGGCGCTGGACGGATTATTATTTCGTTCAAAGATCAAGCAGATTTCGAGCGAATTGCCAAGTTATTGGGTGAATAAACCCGAATTGTACTAATCTAACGTTGTAAAAATTACAAATTGAATTTTTAGGCTGCTAGCTTGTAATCTTAATTTTAAACTCAAAACGAGTCTATATTACCTAACGGAAAAATCCGCAAAGCTACTGGTCCGACGATATCATAAGTTGGAATGAAGCCCAGTCCGCTACGCGAGTCGAATGAGTTGTCGCCGCCCCGATTATCGCCTGCTACGAAAATAGAGCCTTCTGGTACTGTCCATTCGCCGCTGTGGCTAGTCGGTGATTTTGGACCGACGTTGTTCTTGCGTGTGCTGTCGTCTGGATGAAAGCCTTCGGGATATTTATTATTGTAAACTGTTAGCATGCCGTCCTTGACAACGACGTGTTCGCCAGGGAAGGCAATTACGCGTTTGATGATATAGCGATCTGGCGCTCCAGGCCTATAGACGGGATTAACAAAAACAACAATCTTTCCACGTTCTGGCAAATACGGTTTATTTTGTATCTGAGCCATGGTTACAGGTATTCGGTTAATAATTAACCGGTCGCCGTCGGCGAGAGTATTATCCATGCTGTGTCCAGAGACGGAAAAACTACGAAAAACGTAAGCATTTAATAGTAAAGTACCAATCAGCACTGCAATAACAAATCCGCTAAAACTTAGAAAATCTCGGAGACGCGGATGGCGGGTGAGATAGCTAGCTTCCATTACACGTATTATACGCTGTAAAAACCAACGAAACAATAAGCGCGATATTTATTTTTTAGCTAAAATCCTTTATAGTACATAGATATGGTGAAGCGAGCGATAGACGGTTTTGTACCGCGAAATACTCCTGCGCGCAGAGCGCCTGTTGATAGCCAGAAAAAACCAGCGGTTAATTTCGGCGATATGGGACATACTGTGTCTGTACGGCACCAGCAGCAATTGCCGCCGCGACCGATTACTTCGGCGCCAAATAGAGGTGTTCGCAGCGATATTGACGAGTCTTTACGCGAGATTAGTAATAATCTTGATTTATCTCCATCCAAACATTCTGGCAAAGGCGCGCCAAAAAATGGCCAAAAAAAGCGCGATTGGAAAAAAATCGCCAAGCGTGCGGCAATCGCAATAACTGTTATTGTACTTGGTATTGGTATTTTCCTGGGGGTACGGGCTTTGATGGCAGGCAATGCTGTTTTTAAGGGTGATATATTTGGTTTCGTACAGAAGAAACCGCTCAAGCAAGATGCTCATGGCCGCAGTAATATTTTGATACTTGGCACTTCAGAAGACGACGCTGGTCACGAAGCGGGATATCTAACCGACTCGATGATGATCCTTAGTGTTGACCAGAACAAAAAGAATGCTTATATGATTAGCGTGCCTCGAGACTTATACGTCAAATATGGTAAGAGTTGCCAAGCGGGTTATTCTGGTAAGATTAACGCTTATTTTAACTGCGTCAACGATAATTGGTCGAGCGACAGCGCTGAGGAAGAGCGTCAGACGGCAACCAGAGCTTTTGTTGGAAATATATTTGGTATTGATGTGCAATATTCGGTTCATCTGAATTATAGCGTGATGCGCGATTTAGTGGGGGCGCTTGGTGGTATCAAGATTACCATTGACAGCCGCAATCCGAATGGCGTGATGGATAGTAATTTTGACTGGAAGTGTGGTACGACGTCTGCCGAGAAGTCTCAGCGCTGTCCGCGCGGCCACTATATTAGCTATCCGAACGGCGAGGTAGAATTAGATGCCGAGCACGCGCTGTATTTGGCGATGGCGCGTGGCGACCGAGCGCCAACGTACGGTTTCGAACAGTCTAATTTCGACCGCGAAAAAAACCAGCAAAAGATTATGGTTGCTATTCGCGACAAGGCCTTAAGTGCCGGCACGCTGGCAGATTTTACTAAAATTTCTGGTATTATCGATGCGATTGGCAAGAATTTACGAACTAATTTCGAAAAGAGCGAAGTACGTACGCTGGTCGAGCTAGTACACGACATCAAAAGCGATAATATCAAAAGCGTCAGCTTAATTGATGCCGAGCCGGCTATCTTGACAACCGGCACGTACGGCGGCGCTAGTTCGGTGGTACCAACCGCTGGAACGTATGATTACAGCCAGCTGCGGGCTTTCGTCAAGAAAAACCTCTATGCGACAGATGTCACTAAAGAAAATGCTAACATCGTTGTACTTAATGCTACTGGCGTATCAGGCGTGGCGCAAAAACAAGCTGATAAATTAACTGAGCTTGGCATGACGGTTAGTACTGTCGGTAATGCGCCGCAAAACGGCTCGTATTCTAGCAACAAGATATATAAAGTCTCAACGCGCGCCAAGACAGCTACGTCTGTAAAACTGCAGTCGCTTTACGGCGCTGCCCCAGAAGCGGTACAGAGCGTGCCAGGCGTCAAATATAATGCAGAGGTAGCCTACGTTATTATCATAGCAGTCAAGCCGAATGCCGGCGAGTAGGCGGGTTATAGAAACAATACTAAGGTGGTATAATTAAGCGGTATGAGTTCAACAAAAAAGCATAAGTATAGCTCTAAGGCAAGCTCGCTGGCTTATGCATCGCTTAATATTTTGCTGGCGCTGGCGGTGTTTGGAACTATTTATGTAACTAATTCGCCAATTTTTGCTTTGCTGCTGGTGGCGCTTGGCAAATGGCGGATTTTGTCGGTAAGGCCGCGTTTTTGGGCGGCTAATGTTTTGTCTAATTTGGTGGATATTATAGTTGGCGTTAGTTTTGCGCTGTTAATTTGGCTATCGGGTGGGTACATGATACTTCAGCTGGGGCTAACAGCGTTGCATATTGTCTGGCTGCTATTTATCAAGCAGCGCTCAAAATACACGTACGCGGTTATTCAGGCTGGTACTGCGCTGTTCTTGGGGCTAGTGACGCTGTCGTTGATAGCTTATTCATGGGATTCATTTTATTTTGTAG
>JABCOE020000052.1 GCA_013333795.2 Candidatus Saccharimonadota bacterium
CCCGGCAGATTGGGCCTGGCGGCAGTGGTGGGGCGACGACCGTCCGCCGCGAAAGAGCTTGGAGGCGCGCAAACGGGCGCAAGCGGCGGTTGATTGGGCGCGGCAAAACGTGACGCTAGAGTAGTTGTTGGTGCTGTTCGTCGAAATTATCGACGACGAGAACCGGTTGTTCGCCGTTGATATATCGCGCGATATCCGTGCTTTGCAGAAACTCTGGGTAAAGAACATGCTGCGACGGGTAGATGTATTCGCAAACGGCTAATTCTTGAGCGCCATGCGTTGTTTGGCTAATGTCAATATCGGTAAAGTCATCAGGATTGTCGACCCCGAAGAAGAACTCTAGTTCCTCTTCGTAACCAGCCCGCGATGATGGAAATTGCTGGATGAATAGCAATTTGCCAGGTTTAGCAGTTATGCCAGTTTCTTCGCGTAATTCACGGATTAGACACTCAGTTAGCGACTCGTGCGGGTCGAGACCGCCGCCTGGTACGGCGTAATAAGGGGCTGCTTGGTCGCCGCGGCGATGTTTGACGGCGAGTATCTTTCCTTCGCGATAAATAATAGCGCGCACATTAATACGTCGCCCAGTATATAGACTTTCGGTTTGTGGCATTAGGCCTCCTTGTTGATTAAGTTTGAATAGCTTGCGATTAGCTTAATTTAGCAGGGGCTAGTATTAAGATATAATATCAAGGATATTGTTCGGTTGCCAGAAAAAAGTGTCCGGAATTAATATTACCATCATTACCATCGCTTTGCTGGAAAACAACGGTTAGAGGTCTTTGATCGTCATCATCTGAGTCCAGAGAGTTAGGGTGTTTGGTTACGCCTCTAGCCTCGAGTTGAGGTGAGTTGTCAGTCCCAAATAAATTTGCTTCGTTTGCCCGACTTAACTCAGTAAACGAAGCCGCAATTTCCTCAATCCGAGTAGCAGCTTCTCCTATGCCGGCAGATACTTTTGCTGCTAGTATAATTCCTTCTCCGCGCCTAATTGAGTTGACGATATCTCTGTATGCTTCCTCTGGATTGACTAGGTGATACTCAGTAAGCCGCCATGGGCTTTCTGAACCGGTCTCCTCCCCAAAGAAGCTAGTCTCGCTAGACATGAGTTAATTTCTTCCCTGTGCGTGTTGGATTGCTATTTCGTTCATGCATATCTGCTATCTGCTCCTCTAATTTATCCTTAATTCTATCATATTCATCGTTATCTACAACACCAGAATCGGATAGGTTTTTAAGCATTTCCTTTGAAGGTCCCAGCATTTGCCCGTATGGATCGGCAGGCAGAATTGTGTGAATACTTTCGAGGGTTTCGGGCGAAAATGGACAGATAGCTACAGTACCGTCATTATAATACCTAGCGTTTCGATCATTAGTTTTGTTAGCTTTAAATATCGAAGATTTAATATCTATCGCTGTTTGCTCTCCCCGGCTGTCAGTTATAAGATAATCAATACCTCTCTTGTCTTGTTCGGTAGTCGCACGGACCACTTCAAAGCCCATGTTTTCGAGAGCTAGCTCAGCAAGTAATTCTGTACGTACACCTTTTATGCTTGTTTCCATTTTCTTGCGGTAGTGGGGTTTGTCGGCTATAGGGATAAAATTATTTAGAAGTTGCATTGTGTCAGCTGGCGTGATAGCAGTGCCCCAGCGGTTAAAAATTTCGCGCAGCGAGTCGTTGAATGAAGAATGCACACTAACAATTTTTTCGTGATCTTTAGGAGAAAGTCTCCTATTTGAGTCTCTAGCTGTTTTTTCGGCAGTTACGGCAGCAATCCAGTCGCGATAGGTGCCATAGAGCTTGTAAAACTCTTGTTGCTGGTTGGTCTCAGCAGTTGGATGTTCAACTTGTTGCATTAATTGCAATAGATTGTGCGCAGCTCGCCCGATACCGCGCTGCGGACGTTCTGGATCGATTGTATGCGCTTCTTTTCGTAATTCTCTCGCAGTCTCTTGGCTTTTTAGCCAGAAGTCTTGGCGGCGCCTTAGCTGAACTATAGGAAGCGTGCTCATATTTTTCATTATAGCATAAACATGATAGAAAAGCAATAGCATGATAAAATATAGATGAAATAATGCTTACAGTCTGTTATAATAAGACAGTTATCGTTAACGCGGAAGTGATAGAGACGAGAATTTGTCGCCTGCGGTGTTAGGGCACTATAGCCTCACCGAAGACGAATTTTCACCCCTGTTACTGCCGCGAAGAAAGGAGCTCTTTATGAGTATTATTAACCCGAGCGGCAAGGAGATTTTTGCTGTCGAGACGGAATTATGCGGCCGTCCGCTGAGTATTGAAGTTAACCGCGTTGGTTTTCGGACGACCGGTAGTGTATTGGTACGTTACGGTGATACGGTGGTGCTGGGCAGCGCCCAGGTCGGTTCGCGGCCGGTGCAGCTAGATTATTTCCCGCTGTCGATTGATTATGAAGAAAAATTTTATGCGGCGGGCAAAATTTCTGGCTCGCGGTTTATCAAGCGCGAGGGTCGGCCGAGCGACGAGGCGGTGCTAATCGGCCGGTTAATCGACCGTCCGATTCGGCCGCTGTTTCCAAAGGGCTACCGCCAGGAAGTGCAAGTCGTGGCGACGGTGCTGAGCATGGATCCGGATTTCCGCCCGGACGTGGTGGCGATGATTGCGGCGTCGAGCGCCCTGATGCTAACTGGCACGCCATTTGACGGGCCGGTGGCGGGCCTGCGTGTGGGACGGGTGAATGGCGAGTTTAAGGCCTTTTTGACGCCCGAGGAACGTGAGCAATCTGATTTGGACCTAGTGGTGGCCGGTATTGCCAGCGGCATCACTATGGTGGAAGCTGGTGCCAAGGAGGTATCAGAAGAGGTAATCATCGATGCGATGGCCTGGGCACACCAGATGATGCACCCAGCGATTAAGCTGCAGCGTGAGCTAGCTGCCAAAGTTGTGCCAACTCCGCAAGAATATGAATTAGTCTTACCCGACGAAACAATTCAGCAGACGGCTGACGAATGGGTTGACGGCAAGCTGGGCGAGAAAATTCGCCGGCCGTACCCGGAGCGCAACGAAGTGGTTAACGAGATTCGCTGGGCATTCCACGAAGCGATGGCCGAAAAGCTGGGTTTGAGCGCTGAGGAGTACGACGAAGTGCGCGACGAATACGACGAAGCATTTACCTTGGCGCTGCATAAAGATGTCCGCCG
>JABCOE020000053.1 GCA_013333795.2 Candidatus Saccharimonadota bacterium
CCTCATCGCAGCGGACAATGCCGCCGAAGATATTGATGATAATCACGTTGATATTATCGAGAGTAGTGATTTGACGGAAGCAATCGAGGATTTTATCAGAGGTAGCCGTGCCGCCGATATCGAGGAAATTAGCTGGCACCAAACCGTTTGCTGTGACTGCATCGACCGTTGCCATAGCGAGTCCGGCACCATTAGCAATTGTAGCAACCGCGCCGTCACGATTAAGTATGACGAAATTGTGTTCGGTAGAGTTGTCTTCGAATTGCCAATCCAAGTGGCGAAAAGCGGCTGCGTCGTCAACGGTAATTTTAGCATCACCAGCGATTAACTTACCGTCAGAGGTGAGTACTAACGGGTTAATCTCTAGTAACAAGCAATCATTGTCAATAAAACAACGATAAGCATTTTCAATAATATCTTGCAGCAAGAACGCTTTGTCAGCAATATCGAGATAATCAGCGAGCTCGTCAGCTAAAGAGTCGAATTTTTTATTGGCAATATCGCGCCGAAAAAAGGCTGCAGTATCTTGACTCTCAATTTCGATGCCACCACCAGCGTGGGCAAGCAGTTCAATGGCGGCGGTTTGGCGATTAATATTTAATGAAAAATAAAATTCGCGGCTGATACCAAGGACTTCTTCGGCTAGCAATTTTGACGGCAAAAATCCCTTGATTTTAAGATTGAACATTTTTCGGGCAACAGATTCTATAGCTGACTGCCGACGGACTATTTGCACGCCGCCAAGTTTGCCGCGCCCGCCGATAGGAACCTGCGATTTCAGAACGATTGGCGCAGTGATAGCTTGTAATTCATTAATAGCGAAAACTTTGCCGCGCGGTATCGGCACTTCACACGCTGACAGTAGGTTTTTGGCTTCATATTCTAGTAGGCGCATATGGATTAATCCTCCCCGTAGAGCGTGTTTTGATATAAAAACGTTCTACGGGTATTATTCATCTAAACTTTCCTGCATATAACGATAAACGATTGATATGATCTTTTTAACATCTTGATTGGCATTTTGATACAATAAATTCTTAAAAGCTGTTTCTCTAAAATCGCGGATTGGTTTGCTTAGAAGTGCATGAATAAATGATTGAGTGCACCCTTCAATATGGTTAAAATCAAACACAATCATATTATTGTTTTCTAGATTGGGTATGATTAGCTTTGTGCGTATAGTTTTAGCTATTTCTTTATTCTCAGCAAATTTCCCTGCTTCATTATACATTTTAACGGTAATCATCATATAAAACGGGGCTCCCTATATTTAGCACGTTTTCTTTCGCGTATTGCGTTATCATATACTAGACTAATCATTTCAAGAAGTGCGTCAAAAGCTTCGTTATTATCTAACGATATGTCAATTGCAACTAGGGTTCCTTGAAAATCTGGAGCAGTATTAATTTCACGATGAGGATCTCGTGTTGGGTCGGCATAAAGTCTTGGAGTTTTTGTGCGCCGATCATGTTTTGTAAGCTTATATTCTCCTTTACCGCTATAAATTAAAAAATAGCTACGGGATATTTTTGCAATTGATTTAATAAAGAATAGTCCAGCGCCAGCATTATCGTCAGTGCCTCCTTCTTGGCGTGTTGTTCCTGATATCCCAGGCGTAAGGGCGAGTTTTATAGCATCTATATCTGTGGCTGGATGCCAATATTCTTGCATACTTTTCCATATTCCAATCCCAGAATCGCAAATTCCGATACTAATCCGATTACTTTTTTTGTAATATTGTGCAGCTACTATAGCGCCATCTGAAGATAGGGAATGTTCTATAACGTTACGTACGAGTTCGCCTATAACATACTTAATTACGCGAGATTTTTCTTCTGGCAAGTGTAGCAAGGGTATCATATCTGAAATAAAAACAGATTGCTCTTGCGGAGTGCTAATTACAGAAATGGGAATAAACCTGCCAGATTCGTCTTTGTGAGTAATGCTAAATGGTGACGGTGTTTTAAGGTATGAATATAAGCCCATCCTGTCAAGGTAGGCGCCAGATTTTGGAGGTGTATCTATGGTAGAATTTAGTCTTCCAGCTTTTCTTGCTAGAGCAGCTGTCATAACTAAAATAGCAGGGTGAACATTAATCCATTTAGGGTTGGTAGAAATATGAAGCTCCGAGGGTTTTGATAGATCAGCTGATTCAAGGAAATTCTCAAAATTGCGGAGCATTCCTTGATTCGAGAAATGAATCTTCATAGTAATAATTTTACCCGTAGAACGTGTTTTCTGTCAATATACGCTCTACGGGTTATGAATTATCATAAAAATTTACAAAATAGAAGCGCTAAAAATAGTTATGGGAATAGTTTATTTCCCAGTAAAAAACTTACGAAATTTCAACAGTCCAGTTTGATTGGGTAGCGGCCCATCGTGGATAATGCTGCGGATGTAGTCGACGGAAACTTTTCGATTTTTCTGGATAGACAGGCGTTTATGGTAAGCGGCGGGCTTGCGAATTATTGAGGCTAATATACCTTTGAAAGCTGGCCAGCCGTTGCCGTGGCGGCCGGCGCTGGCGAAAATTAGCCAATATGTCAAGAAAAAGCGCAGGCCAATATACCAAAATAACTTCCCTGGAACGTTTTTAATGAAAACTAACGGCAGGTTTTTGAAAGTGTTGTAAACAGCCAAGCCAGGAACCTTTTTGCTGCTAGCGCCAACCTTGTGATAGGCGATGGCTTTGGGCGTAAAGCGGACTTGCCAGCCGGCTAACTGGGCGCGAAAACTGAGGTCAACATCTTCATAATACATGAAAAAATCCTCGTCGAACATATCGATATCGTCAAACATTGCCGCGCGATAAATCGCTCCGCCGCCAGTCGCACCAAAAACCTCGCCAGGCTTACTCGGCGCATTTTCAATAGGCTCGTCGCGGTTTCGTGGGCCAGGCAAGCCCCAGGTGGTATAGAAGTCGCCAGTTGTATCAAGCGTTTTGCCGTCGCGCCGTTGTAAAATACCAGTTGCGATGCCGCATTTTGGCTGGCTTGACAGGTCGTCGACGAGTGCTTGGCACCATTTTTTGTCGGCAACGGCATCAGGGTTAAGTACGCCAATATATTCAAAACCTTGTTTGCGCGCGTAAACTAGTCCAGTATTAATACCGCCGGCGAATCCCAGATTATTATTGTTAGCGATAATTATACAATCTACGGACGGATGTTCTGTCTGATACTGTTCGAAACGCATGACAGAGTCGTCGCGAGAATGATTATCGACGACTATGATAGCTGGTTTGAGTGGCTGTTGGGCCAGCGAGCTAATGCATTCGAGCGCATCGTCGGCGCCGTTCCAGTTAAGGACGATGATAGCGAGATTGTTTTTTGTCACAATCTTATTATATAATGGCTGGAGAGACTATGAAAGTAGCAAGTGTATGGAATAGGCGTAATAAAATATTGTTACGCGAGCTGGTTGTAACGGACTTTAAATTACGCTATCAAGGATCGGTATTAGGTTATTTGTGGTCAATCTTAAAACCAATATTTTTATTTATTATTCTATATATAGTCTTTGATAAATTCTTACGTCTAGGCAGGGATATTGAACATTTTCCAGTATATTTATTAGTTGGTATTGTATTGTGGAATTTCTTTACCGAGGCAACCGTACAAGGATTACAATCAATAGTTTCGCGCGGCGACTTAATTCGCAAGATTAATTTCCCGAAATTTATTATTGTTGTATCCGGCACTATTTCTGCATTTATCAATCTTATAATAAATACAATTGTTATTTTGGTGTTTTGCGTAATCAACAGTGTGTCTATATCTGCAGAGGCGTTGCTTATAATTCCTCTGATAGCTGAATTGTATGTCTTTTCATTGGCGGTAGCGTTTTTTCTAGCAACGCTTAACGTTAAATATCGAGATATCGGTTATCTATGGGAAATATTCTTGCAAGCAGCATTCTATGCTACTCCGGTAATATATCCGTTGCAAATGGTTGTAAAACAAATGCCGTGGGCTGCCTCATGGCTAATGCTTAATCCGGTTGCTCAAGTAGTTCAAGATGTTCGTAAGGTATTAGTGACGCAACAAACACTTCAGCTGTATGATTTGGTGTCGTTTCCGGTGATGTTGACGCCGTTTGTTGCAGTTATCATTGTAATATTGCTAGCGGTTTTTTATTTTCGATCTAACCAGCGGTACTTCGCGGAGAGTGTTTGATGTCTAAGGCAATTGTCGAGATTAGCAAACTAACGAAATCTTTCAAAATTCCGCTTGAAGCTAGTTCA
>JABCOE020000054.1 GCA_013333795.2 Candidatus Saccharimonadota bacterium
CCACCATTGCCGCCCTGACTGGCGACGAAGCAACAACGATTGAGGACTTTTATGAGCCGTATTTACTGCAAATTGGCTTCATTGAGCGCACGCCGCGCGGCCGCCGGGTAACGATTAAGGCGAAGCGGCATCTCGGCAATGCAGGGAATTTATAGTATACTACAAGTAGTATAAACGAGGAGGTATCATGGACGATGACGATAGTCGCAGACCAGTCGCTTACGACGCTGAAGGACGTCCGTTATATACAGCTTCACAGCAGCAAGAGCAGGCTACTGGTGCAGAATCGGCTGTACAAACCAACCCAGTATCAGTCACCGACTCTGGTAAGCAGGTCGTGCATGTGGCGCGCTCAACCGAGCCGATTCCGGTTCATATTTCCGAAGAGACCCGCCGCAAGCACGAGGAATCATGCCGCCTCTACCCGTGGCTTAATCTCAGCGAGCATGAGTATGTCATTCAAATGATTCCGCGGCACAGCATTGGTATTTGGGGGCCGACATTTGCGATGATTCTTGCAATTATTTTGGTGTCAGTTTTCATGTTTTGCTACCCTGATATTGCTAAGCCGATTGGCTTGGCGCAATCAATGTATCCGCAGGTTATTTTGATTTGCTTGATGGTGATTATTTTATTCGGTATCGGTTTGTACATAGCGATTTGGGTATATATGCAAAATCGCTTTTTCTTGACCAACGAAAGTGTTATTCAAGAAATTCAGATAAGCTTGTTTTCAAAACGCGAACAAACAGTTAGCCTGATGAATATCGAGGACTCTAGCTACTCGCAAAAAGGTATTCTACAAACTTTATTTAATTACGGCTCAATTCGGTTAAGTACCGAGGGCGACGAAACAACCTATCGCTTTAGCTATGTTGCTGATCCAAAAAACCAAGTAGCGGTTCTTAATAATGCCGTTGAGGCGTTCAAGAATGGCCGCCCAGTTACGAATGATGACTAGCTGATTATTTCTTGTGATCGCGATTAGTCTTGGTGTAAGTATCTTCACGCTCCATTGAACTGCGCAGTGTGTAGCCAGTACATTGATTTTCGTTATTGCAGCCTGTTGATTCGTAGACGTAGTTGCTGCCGCTATTGCCAAGTTTTTTGCCTTTCGGATCAGTGAAAAGATCAGGGTCGACGGTGCGCAGCGTTTTGCTGTCAATCGAAGCCGGATAGTAGCCGTTTTTAGCGTAGAAATACTCTTCTAATCCGTAATACATCGCGTTGATAGCGACTTTACGCTGATTGTCGCGAGCAGTGGCATCGATAGTTGCTTTTTCATTAAAAAATAGCCAGCTGCCAACTCCAAGTAAAACTATCACCAGTAAAAGTTCAATAACTGTGAAGCCGTTTTGTTTCATACTTACCATTATACCAAAAACTGCGTTGCTCATGTATAATTAAAGATATCAGCAAGAAAGGGGAGATATGGCGAAGAAAAGCGAACCAAAAACATCTGCAGATAAGCCAGCGGCTGACGAGGGTAAATTAAAGGCGTTGGGTTTGGCGATGGAGCAGATTACCAAGCAGTTTGGCGACGGCTCAATCATGAAGCTAGGAGAAGCTAAAAAAGTTGATGTCGAGCTATTGCCAAGCGGTAGTCTGAGCTTAGATTTGGCGCTGGGCGGCGGTTATCCAAAAGGTCGAATTATCGAGATTTATGGTCCAGAGTCGAGCGGTAAGACGACCTTGACACTGCATGCTATCGCCGAAATGCAAAAACAAGGCGGGACGGCAGCCTTTATTGATGCTGAGCATGCACTTGATCCGGCATACGCTAAACGGCTTGGCGTTGACACTGATAATTTGCTAGTATCGCAGCCCGACAACGGCGAGCAAGCGCTGGAAATTGTCGAAACACTTGTGCGCTCAAATGCCGTTGACCTAATAGTAGTTGATTCGGTAGCAGCGTTGGTGCCGCAAGCTGAAATCGACGGTGACATGGGTGATTCACACATGGGTTTGCAAGCACGATTAATGAGCCAAGCATTACGCAAATTAACCGGTATTATTAACAAGTCGAAGGCTACAGTAATCTTTATTAATCAAATACGCATGAAAATCGGTGTGATGTTCGGCAACCCCGAGACAACTACTGGCGGTAATGCGCTTAAGTTTTACGCATCGGTGCGAGCAGACATTCGGCGAATTGGGCAAATCAAGGACGGTGATGAGATCCGCGGTAACCGCACGCGCGTCAAGATCGTCAAGAACAAGATTGCGCCGCCATTCCGCACGGCCGAGTTCGATATCATGTATAACGAAGGTATTAGCAAGACGGGCGATGTCGTCGATCTGGGCGTTCAGTACGGAATATTGAGCAAATCTGGAGCGTTTTATAAGTATAATGATGCAACAATCGGCCAAGGTCGCGAAGCTACTAAAAAATACTTAAAAGAAAATCCAGAAGTCCTGGCTGAGATTGACGCTAAAGTTCGTGAAAAGGTTGCCGAACCAGAACCGAAAGACTAGAAGTAAAAAGAAAACAGCCCGCTAGAAGTATATTCGAGCTAAGTTTAGTGGCGTAGTATCTTTGAATACTCTGATAATTTATGCGAACTATAGTAGCTTGCTAGTCGGTAAATGGCCGCTTTTTCAGCTATAATAATGATATGGCCCAGCAGCAAGAACGATATACTGTGACGGCGCTTTCGCCGCAAGTTCGCGATTCGGATCGCGTCAATGTGTATATTGATGGCAAATATGATTTTAGCCTGGATATTTCGCAGATTGTTGATCTTGGAATTAAGACTGGCCAGGTTTTATCGAAAGAGGAGTTAGCTAATCTCAAGCAAGAGAGTGAATTCGGCAAAATATATGCCCGAGCACTTGAGTATGTATTGATGCGGCCGCGCAGTAGCAGTGAAGTGCGTGATTATCTTTATCGTAAAACGTTGGCTCGTAAATATAAAAATAGAAAAACTGGTAAGTTAGTGGAAAAACCAGGTGTCGCTAAAACCGTGACGGAGCGTGTTTTTGCGAAGTTGCAAGCGCGCGGTTATATTGACGATCAGAAATTTGCTAACTGGTGGGTTGAAAATCGACATCAGATTAAAGGCGTATCTATGCGAAAACTGCGTAGCGAATTGGCGGCAAAAGGTATAGCACAAACAATCATTGATTCGGTAATCGCAGATTCGTCGCGTAATGATCTCGGCGAGCTGGCTAAAGTTATTGCTAAAAAACGCCGGCGTTACTCTGATGAGCAAAAGTTCATGCAATATCTAGCGCGCCAGGGGTTTAGCTTTGATGATATCAAAACTGCTTTGCGCCGAGAAGATCGCTAATCAATATCCGAATTCTGTCGAGCTTGCTTTGGTTTGCGGAACGGATTGATATAGCTACCGACTACTTCATGAAGTTCTGGCTCAGGGGCTTTAGCTTGGGAATGAACGACAATTGAATCGTTATTAATCTCGATAATCTGGCTGCGATGTACCAAAATCTCAGTATCATTGAAACTACGCAATAGCGGCCGCTTGACCGACAGCTGCATAATAAGAAACTGCGTGGTATCTATTGTGAAGTCGATGACTTTACCAAGTTTATGGCGTTTTTCGTCAAGTACTAGTTTGCCGATGATATCAAACTTTAGCTGGTAGACGTCGTTGACGCGCACAACGTCGGTCGGAGCTATGAATTGGTCGATGTCGTCGACAATGAAGCCTATATTGCTCAGTTCGCGGACATCGCTAAGCAACATCAGCGCGGGGTGTTGCTGAATTAGCGGCCCTGACACTTCGAAGGCGATAATTTGTAGATTGGCGGGATTAATGATTGCGCGGGTTGTGCGCGCTACCTTGCCGCCAGTTTGAATACTGAATATTTCTGCATTGAGTACCGCTGAACCGAGCAAAATCATAGACTAAAACGGGTTTGTCCTATCGTTGGCTGGCGGCGGCGTGCTCGGTGCATTACCAGCTGATTTTAGCTTGCGGATGCGTTTGATGGTAGTATCATCAAAACTAGCGGAGGTGCTAGCTTGCGGTTCTTCTGCTGGCGTAGTGAGTGTTTGGTAGAGTAGGATGGTAGCAACTGACAATCCGCCAGCAGCTAACATGAAAAACAATAAAAAGTGATACCGGCCAAAGAATTTAGCTGTCTTTGCGCCGAGAATGCGAAATGCGTCTGAGACTTCCATTATTTTGTATATACCTCCAGAGTTAGTGCGCTAACTGTGATGCCGTTGTTGTCGTCTTTGGCTAAGGCCAGGTTAGAAATTTGCATCCGGAAAAGCCCTTGTTCTAAAGAGCGCAAGAAAATGTACGCTTGCTCATAGGATACCGGATTACTCAAGTTAACAGTAGCGGTAACCGATTTGAAGCCGTCTGGCGCTGGTTTTTTAGCGTTTTTAGCAGTGCTAGACGACGATGAGCTTGATGAGCTGCTGGATTTACTTTCATTTGCTGAAAAATCGATTGAAGCGATTTTAATACCAGCGCTATTTGCGTGATTTTCGATGTCGCTGACAATTTGATCTTGATAATGATATTTCTTGCTGGTCGAAACGATTTGTTCAGCGCGTTTTACGTCGCTTTTGCTGTTGTCTAGTTTCGATTTGAGGCTTGAAAGGGCTTGTAATTCGTTGCTAGAGGCTTGTGCTTCGGTATTGAGTTTGCGGGTTTCCTCTGCATATTTAACAATCTCTTGGTGTCCGAAGACGAAACTGCCTACGCCCGCTGCCGCAATAACTAGTAGGCTGACGATAAGCAAAATGCGGAATGTAGTTGGGTTTAGAACGAATTTCATGGCAGTACCTTCTTTGAATAGATTACAGTGTAATTTGCCTGAAATGTATTGTCGCCAATTTCGTGCGTAGCGTTTGATAGGCTAACACTGTCAAAAACTTTAACTTTGTTGATAGACGTCTCTTGCAAGCTATTTTTGACTTCAATGGCCTGCGCGTACGAACTGACGTGGGTTTGAATTTGCACGGAAGCAGTTCCAAAAGTCGTCGGGTCGATTGATATGCCAGTGAGCGAGGCGCCGTTTGGCAACCTCTTGGCAATCGCATTTAGAATATCAGTATATGGCGCTTGAGTGTCAAGAATGTATTTTGCTACCCGCAGGTTAGAACGATACTTTTCGGCATCACTCTTGACCGAGCTGAAGGCTGAAGATTTACTTTGATTGTCATTTATGGTTTCTCTGCTGGCAGACTGGTTGAATACTAGCATAAAATACGAGCTGATTAGCTCAACTACAATAATCACAACAACTATCAGCGACATGACAACATAGCGCATTAAAATTGAGTTAGCCCGGGCAGCCTTAATTTGCTTGCGTTCTTCGGGTGAAAGTAGGTTGATCATTTTTTTACCTCCGATGGCCGTACGCTAGCCAGACCAGCGACGGTGATATAACGCGGACGAAACTGGCGGTGCGGTTTCTCAAGCGAGCCAAAATCAAGATCTTGCCACGGGCTAGCGACGCGGGCCGGCAAAATGAAAGCGTTAGTAAAGTATTCGCCGATACCTGGCATATTTGCACCGCCGCCAACGATAAGAATTTGCTCGATTTTTTTATCCTCCGAAATACGTTCGCTGTAGTAGCGGATGACCTTTTTGGCTTCTCCGACGATACGACCGAGGCTTGGTTTGAGGGCGGCTTCAATTTTGTCATGATCATCGCTTTGCCCGAGGCCGTTGAGGACTTTATACTGGTGAGCTTTTTCTAGCGACACTTGCATTTTACTAGCGATATCTAGAGTGAAGTTATTGCCGCCGACATTAGCCGAACCGGTAATGAGAATCGCTGAATCTTCCAGGACGGCAATATCGGTACTGGTGGCGCCGACGTCGATAACTAGCGTGGTACGATTGCCTTCCTCGGTTTTGGTCAGGATGCGGGCGACCGCATTCATGCTCGGTTCAACGGCAACTGGACGCAGGTCGACTTCCTTGGCAACTTGCGTAACTGTATCAACCAGCGCGCGCGGTGCGGCTGAGACGACAACCATCAGGGTCTCTTTGGTGCGTTTAATAATTTCGTAGTCAGTATATAACGAGTCTGACGGTACTGGTATATAGCGTTCGACTTCTAGCTGGGCAGCGCTGGCAATATGCTTTTCTTCGCTCGCTGGCAGAGTAAAGGTGCGCGAATAAGTGCGACTCGTTGGCAAGCCAATTACTACGTGGTTAGAAGGCAGGGAGCCGATAATGCGATCTCGAAACATATTGGCTATGTGTTCGCGCAGATACTCGTGGTCGTCGGTGTCGAGCGCTTCCTGTGTCTTAACCGGGTCAAGATCGACTGAGCCGTAGCCGCGAACGTCAGCGTGTTTCTGGTTGATGGCCATGACTTTAACACCAGTATAATTGATGTCGAGTCCGATGATCGGTTTGTCTTTGAAAAATAGTTTTACCATGGATGCCCTTTTCTATATACAGTATAGCATAAGTTTTATTGTTTAATACTCGTTGATAAGCCGGCAATTGGCATCATAACGCTAGCGGCAATCAGCCCCACCATGCCGCCCATCAACACGATCATTACCGGTTCAATAATTGAGCCGATACTGTCGATGGCGACGTCACCTTCTTCTTCGTAAAAGTCGGCTACTTTGACTAGCACGACGTCGGTTTGGCCAGTTTCTTCGCCGACAGCTAGCATCTGCGAGACGATTGGCGGGAACAGTCCGGGTTTTTCGATGATTGTTGATAAGTTTTTGCCGTTTTCGACTTCCTTGGCAGCTTTTAGCAGAGCTTCCTCGTAAACAACATTGCCGACTGAGTGTGAAGTGACTTCGAGCGATTCTAGAACAGCCGCGCCAGATCCCATAAGCGCTGAAAACGTACGAGCAAAGCGGGCGACGGCTACTTTCTGAATGATGCTACTGATAGCTGGTATCTTGAGGACAAAACGGTGAAAAGTGTGTTTGCCAGCTGTGGTATTCAGCCAGCGCCGCAAGAAGTAAACGATAGCGATTAGTACTGGTATCAGCAAGTATCCTTTAGTCGTCAAAAAACCGCTAATTGACAGCATCACTTGAGTCAAAGCTGGTAGTTCAGCATCCTCGCCGCCAAACCCTTTAATCATTTCGCCGATTTGCGGGATGACAAACACCATCAAAACCAAAAAGGCCATAATAGTAATAACCAGCAAAACTAACGGATAAGTCATCGCTCCTTTAATTTTTTTGCGGATGCCAGCGCTTTTTTCTTGCTGAATAGCTAGGCGCCTAAGGATATCGTCAAGAATACCGCCAGCTTCGCCAGCACGCACCATATTGACATAAACATCGTTAAAAGTAGCTGGATGTTTGCCCAGGGCGTCAGCTAGCTGCATGCCAGATTGAACATCCTTAATGATATCGCCAAGGACTGCTTTGAGGGCTGGACTATCAGTGTGATCATGTTGCGAAGAAAGTGCTCGCAGCAACGGCACGCCAGCACTAACCATGGCGCTCATCTGGCGGGTGAACATCACGATGTCGTCGGTTTTAACTTTTTTCTTGCCGCCGCCAAAACTAATACTGGCTAGTCCTTTCTTTTCAAGCGAGTCAATACTGAGCGGTGACAAACCTTGCTTGGTTAGGGCAGATAAAGCTCCAGGCCGATCGCTAGCCTCGATGTTGCCTTGGATGACATCGCCAGACTTATTAGTTGCAACATAAGAGAAAGATGCCATTAGGATTCCCTCGTAACACGCAGCACCTCGTCGAGCGTAGTGTTGCCGCGTAATGTTTTAACTAATCCATCAGATTGCATTGTAATCATTCCCTCCTTGATTGCTTGATCTTGAATCTGGTTGCTAGTGGCGTCGGAAGTTATCATTTTTTGAATTTCGCGCGACATACCCAACACTTC
>JABCOE020000055.1 GCA_013333795.2 Candidatus Saccharimonadota bacterium
CGCCGCCTTTGATTTCGTCGATGAATTCAAAGCCTTTGCCTGGCTCGTTCGGCTCAAAGCGTACCCAAACATCGCCGTATTGGCCGCGGCCACCGGACTGTTTGGCGTGCTTGCCTTGGACTTCGGCGGTACCTTTGATGGTTTCGCGGAAGGCAACCTGCGGTTCGCCGACATTAGCTTCAACATTGAATTCGCGCTTCATGCGGTCAATTAGAATCTCCAGATGCAACTCGCCCATGCCCGACATAATCGTCTGCCCGGTCTCTTCATCGGTGTGAATGCGGAAGGTTGGGTCTTCCTCGGCGAGGCGCTGCAAAGCAATGCCCATCTTCTCTTGGTCGGCTTTGGTCTTTGGCTCGCCAGCAATTGATACCGGCGGCTCTGGGAACTCGATAGATTCCAGAGCGATTGGATGGCTCAAGTCAGCTAAAGTATTGCCTGTGAAAGTATTCTTCAATCCGACCACCGCTGCGATATCGCCGGCGCCAACGCTATCGATCTCTTCGCGTTTGTCGGCGTGCATTCGGACGATGCGGCCAATGCGCTCTTTCTCGCCAGTGGTGGTGTTAAGGACGTAGCTGCCAGCTTTCAGTACGCCAGAGTAGACGCGGATGAAGATTAGCTTGCCGACGAACGGATCAGCGGCAATCTTGAAGGCCAGCGCAGCCATTGGTTCCTTGTCGCTTGGTTTGCGGCCGACTTCGTCGCCGGTTTTTGGATTTTTGCCCCAAATTTCGTCGACGTCGAGCGGACTTGGTAAGTAATCTGCCATCAAATCAAGTAGTTTTTCGACAATCACGCCGCGGCCGTCGCCGCCAGTTACCAAATAGAAGTCGCCAGCCAGCACGCGTTTGCGCAGCGCACTCTTGAGTTCGTCGATGGTAATTGCTTCCTCGCCCTCGTCGAAGAACTTCATCATCAAGCCGTCGTCAGCTTCGACCGCGTTCTCGACCAGCAGACTGCGGGCATGCTTGGCTTTTTCGAGCATGTCAGCCGGAATCTCGCCAACTTTCAGCTCGTGGGCAGTGTAATTATCGTAAGTATAAGCCTTCATATCGATTAGATCGACCACGCCGCAAACATCTTTTTCAAAGCCAATCGGCAAGTGGATCGGGAACGCTTGTTTGCTGAAGCGGTTGTGGATTGATTCGACAGATTTATAGAAGTCGCCGCCAGTCTGGTTGATTTTGTTGATGAAGCAGATACGCGGTACGTTGTATTTGTTGGCCTGGCGCCAGACAGTTTCGCTTTGCGCCTCGACGCCCATTTTGCCGTCGAAGACAGTAACAGCACCGTCGAGCACGCGCAACGAACGCTCCACCTCGGCTGTAAAGTCGATGTGCCCTGGCGTATCGATAATATTAATCTTGTGGCCTTTCCAGAAGCAAGTCACCGCCGCCGAGGTAATAGTGATGCCCCGCTCTTTTTCCTGCGCCATCCAGTCGGTAGTGGCGCCGCCATCATCACCCTTGACGGTACCGATTTTATGCGTCAAGCCAGTACGGTACAAAATACCCTCAGTGGTGGTTGTTTTACCGGCGTCGATATGGGCAATAATGCCGATATTTCTAAAGTTTTGTAATGGACCGGTTGCTGCCATTGTTTTTCCTCTATTAAGTTGATTTGTCGAGATTCTTGGTTATTTTTTGGCACCAAAAAACTACTCTTAGCGATAATTATATCAGATAATTTACAAAAATGATAGCTAAGTTTAACTTTCGCAAAACCGCTCCTATGTATAGCGTAGGAGCGGTTCTATGGTTGCGTGAAAAGAAACGATTAGCTGCGAGCAAAATGAGCGAAAGCGCGGTTGGCTTCGGCCATTTTGTGAGTGTCTTCTTTCTTCTTGAAGGCAATACCAGTTTCGTTGCAGGCGTCGACGATCTCTGTCGCTAAGCGCTTGCTGTACGGCATACCGCTTTTACTGCGAGCAGCTTGCACTAACCAGGTAAAGGCAAAGTGCTGCTGACGATGGCCTTGAATTGGAAACGGAATTTGGTAGTTAGCACCGCCAACGCGGCGAGACTTAACCTCGAAAGCCGGGCTAATATTGTTAATTGCCTTTTCGAACACCTCTAGCGGCTCTTCGCTCTTGAGGGTTTTGGCAGCTTGCGCTAGAGCGTCATAGACAGCCCGCTCGGCCGCTAATTTCTTGCCGTTGAGCATTGATTTGTTGATGAGGCGCTGTACCAAAACCGACTGGTATTTGCGATCTGGCTGCAATTGGCGCTGGAGCTTTTTAGTAACTTTGCGAGGCATGATTACTTATCCTCCTTCTTGGTGCCGTATTTACTACGGCCTTGTTTGCGCTTAGAGACACCTTGCAAGTCAAGTGCTCCGCGAACGATGTGGTAGCGGACACCCGGCAAGTCCGGTACGCGTCCGCCGCGCACTAGTACTACAGCATGTTCTTGTAGATTGTGACCTTCGCCGCCGATATAAGCCCAAACTTCATGGCCGTTAGTCAAGCGGACGCGAGCAACCTTGCGCAATGCTGAGTTAGGTTTCTTTGGCGTTTTGGTGGTAACTTTGACGCAAACGCCGCGTTTGAGCGGTGCGTTCTGGCTGTAATAGCGCACCTTGAGGGCATTGTGGATGCGGCCTAGCGCCGGCGACTTCGATTTTTTGCTAGCCGTCTGGCGAGGTTTGCGTACCAGCTGATTGATAGTTGGCATTCAACTTCTCCTAATTACGATGATAATAAACGAGCTTGCTAAAGGCTCATGGCGCAAGCGGCAATGCAGCAAACATCCGCCTGCATCTCGAAAGCTGCGGCTTTATCACACCGATAACCCCGCTTCACCCGAGAGAAACTCTATATTCTATTATAGCAAAAAACCTATTAAAAAGCAAGGTTTGCTTGTCTTCTGGACGCCAGAGTCAGGAATGAACCCAGCTAGTGATGATTGGATAAGAAATTCGCTTTCGTCGTTTCCGACTCATCAGCATAGACACACATCCATGGAGCGAATGCGACAAGCAGATGGTGATATATAGAGAGAAAACACGATGCCGAAAGACGACATCAGTTAACCTAATATCGTCTGCTTGCCGCGGTTCGCTCAGTCCTCAGCGGTGACGTATCGGACAGGACTCCAAGAATAAGATCCCCACCCATAGCGGGTCAGTCCCATATCCGGGGCGTATCCAGTGTAGTAGCGCTGGGTGTCAAGCCTGAAGAGAGGGATGATAATGACATCTCTCTCTTCCTTCTTGGGCTTGCCCACCACGATGGCGGAGTACGTCCGTGCCCACGGGCAGTCGCCCGTGTAGTTCACCTTGATGTGCATGCCGACCTTGAGGTCGGACAGTGTCAACGCGTTGGGGTGGAGCGGGTTACGCTCCGCCCGTCGCGGGCGCGCCGGGACGTCGACGACCTCGACCTCGGCGACAAGCTCGTCGCCGAGGTCGTCGGTGGCGACAGGGATCTGGTCGATGGCGATGAGCTTGTCGCTGTTCTTGATCTTGATGACGATCTTGGTAGCCATTATGGCTCCTCTCAACTTCCTCGCGGCGAATGCCGCCCGCCTCTATCTGAAGAGGCAAGGCTACGTGTAATCTCTTATATCACACGAGAC
>JABCOE020000056.1 GCA_013333795.2 Candidatus Saccharimonadota bacterium
CGTTGACCATTCGCGCCAAAAATATAATTTGCTCGTGAGCAGTGCTGATGCCATTGATTAATCTTTCTTTTGGAATGTCGGGGCGTTTAATCATCAGCGAGACATTACTTAGCGATCCTTCGGCGATAGTTATCGGAGTGCGCAGTTCGTGGCTGACAACCGAAATAAACTCGTCGCGCTCGTCGTCGAGAGATTTCTGCTTGGTGATATCGCGCAAGATGATTACATAGCCATCATCGCTGACGCTGTTGGTGCTGCGAATTGGCGAGTATGTTGCGCCGAGGCGAATGCTTTCGTTGGATATTTTGGCAGTTAGATCATCGCGGTATTGCGTAGTTTTGGCGGAATGCAGCTTATCAGCGAACTTGAATAGCTCTTTATTCTTATCGACGATCGAAATAAAATCGTCAATACATTTGCCGGCGAGATCGGTATTAGTATCAAATAAGTTTAGCGCCGAGGCGTTGTATAGCGAAATGATGCCGTTTCTATCGGTGCTAATAATAGCGTCAGAGAGGTTGTTGACGATAGTAACGATGCGATCGCGCTGCAAGCGCTCGGCGGTTTGGCTACGCAAGAGTTCGGCTTGATCAATCGCCTGGGCTGAAATGACCATCTTGACCATGTAGCTGATGATGAGCGTACCCAAAAAGTGGATGACGATAGACACAACTTGTTTGTCGTCGCTAGCATGAATAATAACACTGCCTGAGGCAGCCGCAAACAATGTCGCAATACTAATGTTAATGCCTGACTGGCCCAGGTAAACAGAGCTGGCTAGCAATAGCGCCGACCATGTATAAATTAGCGGCATATCAAAACCAGAAACCGTTAATACGTAAGTTAACGCTAAAATATGGTAACCGATGAGCCCGGCAATATGGCCAATAGGCTGCCGCGGCGCTGCGAAAAATTGCCAAAAGCCGATGATGACCCAACAGATATTAACCGCATAAAAAGCGTACATATTCACTGCTGTCGGCTTGCCGAGCGGCGAGAATTGCATGAAGACGCTGTACGCTACTAATAACAGCGGGATTAAAAGCGCTATCCAGCGAATAATCTTCATGCGATGCGTTGACGGATCGATGTTTATATAATCTTTGACTTGGCCACCCATAGCTATTATTAAGTATAACCGCAAAGGCAATTTATGAAAAGACTTAGACGATTGGAGTTTGGCGCTTGAGCTGCTGCCGGTGGAGGCGGTAGCGCGGATCGTAGCGTTCAACTTCGCGCCAAAAGGCTGTGGAGTGGTTCATATGGCGAGTGTGGCAAAGCTCGTGAATCAATACATACCGAATCAATTCATCGGGTAGTTTCATCAAAGCAATGTTGAGGCTAATCGTTCCGTTGGAGCTGCAGCTGCCCCATCGGCTGCCGGCGTGGCTGAAGCGAACGCGCTGGTAAGAGAAGCTATGGATCCGAGCTAATTCTTCTAGTAGCGGCGGTAAGTATTTTTTGGCGTCGCGGCGCAAGATCTTGATTGCTTCGTCGCGGATTTGCTGTTGAAGTTCCTGATTGTCGAGTGAAAATTCGGGCGGCAGCTTGACTAGCAGCTTGCCGCGCATGGTACGAATTTCCGGCTGTTTGATCATCTGTGTCGGCACGATAGCTAATTGATGGGTTTTGCCGATGAGCTGCCCATCGCGATACGGCTGGGCGATGGACGAATCTTTGGCTATTTTGCGCAAGTCTTCGCGCGACTGTTCAATAAACGAGCGAATAAACGCCAGCGGTACTAGCCGGCCGCTAGTAACGACAAAGCGCCCGTCGGTGCCGAGCTTGATGCGGGTGTAGCGAGTAGCGCGGCGCATGATAGCAATCTCGCCGAACTCCGGATCGTCGATAGTTTGGGGGTTAGTAGGCATATTATTTATTGGATACTGATGCCGCGGCGGCGAACTTCTGGTCGCTGTCTGGCTAAGCTAGTCATTGGCCGGCTAGGACGATTACTATCGCCGAGACGAGCTAGTACAGTACGCGCTTGGGTTTTGTATGTGTGTTTGCCGCTGATAACGACTGGTTTCTCGATGGCGTTTGGTTCGGTGAAACTCTTGCCGGCGGCATCAAAGTTTATAGTATCTAGCGAGTGGCCTTTTTGAATGCGGCGCCGGCAAGTTGCTTCATCGGGCTGCACCCAAATAATAAGCGGCTTATAACCATGCCCCTTGGCCCAGCGCGCAAATTCGGCGCGGCGGACGCGGCTTAAATTGTTGTCTTCATAAATAAAAGTTTGCTTGGTGCGTGCTATCTCGGCCAAAAATCGCTGGCAAACCTCCTCGCTAGCATTGCTATCTAGGCTGTGTTCGCTAATAAATTGCGAATCAACAAACGGCGCATTAAACATCTCAGAAAATTGCTGCGCGAAAAATGTTTTGCCGCTGCCTGGCAAGCCAACCATTATGATAGCGTGCGGATGAGAGATAGAACTAGGATTCATAAAATTATTATAGGTAATGGAACTTAAAACTGCAATTATGCACTTATGTGGTTTGTGGCAGGGGCATGAGGAATCGAACCTCAATCTACGGTTTTGGAGACCGTTATACTAGCCGTTGTACTATGCCCCTTTACGCTTTCCTATTATAGCATAGCGAAATGCTTTTTAGATATCATCAATGGCGATATCTTTAGGCTGATCTTTTTTGACACGGACGGCACGCTTGAAGCGGCGGTTAGCGGTTTCATCAGCAGCATGCGGAATTGGCGGCAGCGACAGTAAGCGTTCGGATTTTTCTTTGTCGTCGTCGAGGCTAGAAACAGCTTCGACGAAAAATTTATCAATTAGCCATTCCCGCCCCGGCGGAGTTTGCCCGGTGACAGTAATACGCCAGCGCTCGTCGCCCCATTTATCGATATTGGTAATTCGCAATGGGTGCGCTAGCATCATCGTGCCCTTTGGAATGGCAGCGATAATTCGGCGGATAGCAGCGACGCCGGCTCGCTTGTCGCGAACGAAAATATCAACAGCAATCGTGCGTACACCATGCGGCGTGACGCGGGCGCCAGTGATGTTTTGGTTGTGAACGGTGATGACTTCGCCATTGAGAGCGCGGATACGCGTCGAGGTCAGCGTGAAGCGCTCGACAACGCCGCTCAAGTCCGTGAATGGATCGAGCTTGACGAAATCGCCTATCTTGTACCAGTTTTCTGAAATCATAATTGCGCTAGCAGTCAGGTCGCGTAATACGATACCGATAGTTTGTCCGGCCACCAAAGCAAACATAGCACCAGCACCAATAGCGGCTAGCCCGCCAGAGGTGCTAGAGTTAGCGGCGGTTGGGCTGAGGATTCGCCAAGCGATATAACCACCCGATACTACCACTAGTGTGCGAATGATGGCAATAGACACGCTCAGGTATGTTTCGGTTTGCCGCAGCCGGGTGACGCGCGCTTCGTCTGATTCATTGTCGCTGCGGCGGCCGATACGTTGTGCTATGAAAATCAAGCCGCGCGCTAAGAACTTACTCAACCAATAAGCAGCAATCATCGACAAAACTAGTACTAGCAGCGAGCGAAAAGCATTCGGCGATACTAGCAGGCTCTTTAGATCGTTAATTACCGAAGTTGATATTGCGCTATCCATGCTTACTATCATGCACTGTTTGCTGTAAAAAATCTATATGTTTTCACGATAATTTTTCACAAAATTTTACAAAATGCTTATTTTTGTTGCAATCATAAGCAAAAAAGCGCTATACTGTTAAATGAACAACATAAGGGAATGGTTAGGCTACGGCATGACCGAGTAGAATTTTTATGAAGATATTAATGTTAGGGTGGGAACTCCCGCCGCACAACAGCGGAGGTCTCGGTGTCGCGTGTTATCACTTGTCTAAGGCGCTTGCTCAGCGGGGCGCGTCAATTGATTTCGTGCTCCCCTACACTGCAAAATACGATGATATTGATTTCTTGAATATTTACTCGGCGACCGAACTGCCGCCATTTCATGGCGATAAGGCGTTGAATTCTTATGGCGGCGGCGCAGTAACGGCGCGTAATCTCGATGATGTTCCGGCTGGCGATTTGACGACCATGCGGGGCGTGCTAAAGCAATATGTCGGCTATGTCGAGCAGCTGGTCGATCGGATTGACAAGCCGGACGCTATTCATGTTCATGATTGGTTAACCATGGAAGCTGGCATGCGTGCCAAGCAATTAACCGATGCGCCGCTAATAGTTCACGTTCACGCTACGGAATTTGACCGCGCTGGCGCCAGCGAGTTTGGCAATCCTGTTATTCACGAGATTGAATATAACGGTCTGATGATGGCTGACCGAATCATTGCTGTTAGCAATATTACTAAGGGAATTATCGTTCATAAATACCATATTCCAGCTGACAAAATTGAGGTCGTACACAACGCAATCGATGCTAGCTCGCTGATCAACTACGACTATGATCGGCGGACTTACAAGTACTTAGAATTACTTAAGGATGAAGGCTATACGGTGGTGTCGACAGTGACGCGCTTTACGGCGCAGAAGGGCCTGGTGCAGCTGATGCGCGGTTTTGCCAAGGCTTGCCAGCAGCACGACCGCTTTGCCTTTTTGCTAGCTGGCGACGGCGAGCAGCGCGACGAGCTGATTCGGATTGCTGCTGACCATGGGGTTGCTGATAAAGTATATTTTACAGGTTTTGTCCGCGGCAAGCAGTGGCGCGACGCTTATCGCGTGTCGGACGTCTTCGTGATGAGCTCGGTTAGCGAGCCGTTTGGCTTGGCCGCACTAGAGGCGGCACATTATGATACAGCGCTAATCGTGACCAATCAATCTGGTGTTGGCGAAGTTCTCGATACGGTTTTTCGTTATGATTTTTGGGATATGCATAAGCTAGCCGATCAGCTAGTGGCTTTGGCTAAATCGCCGCAATTGCTAAACGATATGAAGCGCGGTATCAAGTCGGAATATGCTCGTATCAGCTGGGACGACGTTGCTAGCAAGTGCTTATCAATTTATAGCCGCACTCAGAAAGGAGACAAATGATGAGCAAAAAACGCGGAGTGGTTTTGTATCTGCACATGCATCAGCCGTGGCGCGTACGCGAATATGCGGTGTTTGATATCGCAGATCGGCATGATTATTTCGATAATTTCAATGATAAATATCGCAGCAACCGCTTTATTTTTGAGAAGGTTGCTGATAAGTCGTATCGGCCGATGCTGGCATTGCTGCGCAAATTGCTGGCTGCGTATCCAGATTTTTGCGTGTCGCTATCGGTGACTGGTACATTGTTAGACCAGGCTGAGCGCTGGGCGCCAGACGTGATCGATTTGCTGCGCGATATTATCGCAACTGGCCGCGTCGAAATCGTCGGCGAAACTTATTATCATAGCTTGGCGTTTTTCTATAGCCGCGATGAATTTCAGCGGCAAGTTGATATTCATCGCCAGAAGATTCGCGACTTGTTTGGCGTCGAAATCACCGCTTTCCGCAACACCGAGCTGAGTTACAATAATGAGCTAGCCGAATGGGCTGACCAGCAAGGTTACAAAGGTATTATCGCTGAGGGCTGGGATAAAGTTCTCGGTTGGCGCAACGCTAATTACATGTACCGACCAGCTGGCACGAAAAATGTCAAACTATTGTTGAAAAATTACCGTTTGAGCGACGATATCGCTTTTCGTTTTAGCAATCGCGATTGGGAATCGTATCCGCTAACTTCCCCGACCTATGTCGATTGGGTTGACGCAAGCATGGGCCACGACGGCGAAATAATTAACTTATTTATGGATTTCGAGACTTTTGGTGAAAATATTTGGGCGGACACAGGTA
>JABCOE020000057.1 GCA_013333795.2 Candidatus Saccharimonadota bacterium
CATATGCTTCGACGTAGGCGAACAAAACACGATTATACTGCAAAAATAGAAAAACAATCATCACCGCGCAGGCTGCCACGATTGGCATAAAATGGCGGCTGCCGCGGACCTTCTTGGCCTTGTCGTTGATTTTGCGGCGAATGGAACTGCGCAGATCGTTGACGGCTTCCTCTTGCGATACAGTACCATTGTTTGGCGTTGAGTTTTGGTTTTTTTGCGCTTGCTGAGCAGCTTGCTTTTTGAGCGACTTGCGAGTGGCGTCAATCTGCGAGACATAGTAGCGCTCGTAATACTGCTGATAATATGTTTGCCAGGCGGTGTGGTATTTTTGCCAAGAAGCATCATGCGTAGCAGGCGTGGAGCTCTGGCTGATGGTGCGGGTATACGGGTTTTTGTCTGGGTCGACGGCGCCGGGGCCGGCCGTAACGTTGCTGGACTGTGCACTATCAGCGACGGTGCCAGATGGCTGCGGATAGGTGTTCGTTTGCGGCGAGTGCAAGTTCTTTTGGAGCTCCTCGGTCTGTTTAGGCTTTTTTGCGTTAGAATTTGGCTGCTGGCCAGCTGCAGCAGTAGCATGCGGATCGTTTTGAATAATCGAACTGATCTGTTGGCGGACAATATCAGCCGCTGCCGACCGGTGCTGGTCAGTTAACGCGCTGTGATGGGGCGCTCCGTCTCTGGGCGGAACGGTTAGTGATGAACGATCGTCTGGCTTCATACTTTCTATGCTAATTATAGCGTAATTAGCGGTTATTTACTAGTTAGCGCTGGTCTGTTACAATGAAAACGTACCTTTTCTGCCGCGGTGATGGAATTGGTAGACATGAGAGACTCAAAATCTCTTGAGCATTAGCTCGTGCCGGTTCAAGTCCGGCCCGCGGTACCATAAGATAGACGTATGTGGGCGTCTTTTTTTGATGCGCTTACCCCTGTTATGGTAGCGGCGTAAAGCATAAGTAACAATATTATGCAAAAGTGTTGACATAATTAAAAGTTTATGCTACAATGGCATCATAAGCGTGGGATAATGCACGCAGGGAGGAAATCAATGAAACTATCAATTAAGAATCTGGCGATTGTCGGCGCGGTTATAGCTGCTATCGCTGGCGGAATCTGGTTGGCCAAGCCATCAGAAGCGTCTGTCTGTGACGGATGGATTAACGTGATTACTTGCGGTACGCCAAGTCATCAAGACCTTAAAAATGTTTACTACGGACGCAGTGACATCAAAGCGCTGTATCAGTGGAATAACATAAATGATGCCATGATTGAAGGCAAAGGCATGAAGAACGGTACCGTTTACAAAGACGGCCGGATCGTTGTCGACGGTCAAGTCGTGGCAACTAACGCCAAGACCGTTCAGCGTAATACGCGCTACCCAGGTTCGTCATACGGCCGCGAGACGGTTGGCGGACATTCGTTCTACAAGTTTACGACTCAGAATAGCTTTGTCTACAATCAGTTTGACGCTTTCGTCTGGTTTGATGAAAACGGCAAGTTTATCGCAGCCATTATCAAAGATTGCGGTAACCCAGTCTGGGGTGATGCAACCTGGAAACCGAAAGATATCCAAGTCTGTGATCTTACCAGCAAGAAAATCATCACCATCAAAGAGACCGAGTTCAACAGCAGCAAACACTCCAAAGATATCAACGATTGTAAAGAGATCAAGGTTTGTGACCTGACCAGCAAGCAAATCGTAACTATCAAGGAAAAAGAGTTTAACAGCAGCAAACACTCAAAAGACATCAACGACTGTAAGGAAATCCAAGTCTGCGACCTTTCAACCGATACTATCATTACTATCAAAGAGAAAGAATTTGACAGCAAGAAGCACTCTAAGAATTTCGCTGACTGTAATAAGGTAAAGGTTTGCGAACTCGAGACTGGTAACATCATCACCATCAAAGAGACCGAGTTTGACAGCAAGAAACATTCCAAGAATGAAGCTGACTGCGACAAGGTGAAAGTTTGCCGCATCGCTGACAAGAAAATCGTCGAAGTTACCCGCAAAGAGTCAAGCGACAGCCAGTACACCACTGACATGAGCAAATGCGAAGAAACTCCAGCGACTCCACCGGAAACTCCAAAAACGCCAACCCCATCAAATCCAGTTGAATTACCAAAGACTGGTACCGGCGAAGTAGTCGCCTCGGTGGTCGGCCTCGGCGGTCTAACCGCAGCAGCCAGCGCTTACATCGCTAGCCGCAAACGCCTCTAGCCAATCCCCCCAGCTAGAAACAATCCGCTCTGAAATATCAGGGCGGATTTGTTTTGTTGGATTATTTAGAGAGAAGACTGGCGGTGATGGCCTCAAGCGGCCGCGACGGATTCCAAATATAATAGACGCTAGCACGCGCCGCTACCGCGCCGCGCCAGATGCGCATCGGGTCGTTCCATGGCATGGTTGCAACTTTCCCGCTGCTAGCAGTAACGAGCGTGTCTTGGTGCAAGGTGGTAATGGTAATTGGATATGTCACGGTGAATTTGTGCAAAGCTTCGACTAACTGCAGCAGCTGCATACTGAAGGTCAAAATTTTGGGATAATAAAGCGTGCGAAAAAGTTTTTGCAGTTGCGCGAAACTCAAAATTAACAAGGTGTTCGGGCGCGCTGCTAGTGTAGCGGAGTCGTTGCGTACTAGATCTACGGCGTCGCGAGTGATAACTGCTGGGCCTTGATAGTCGCGCAGCAGCTGGCTGTAGACAATCGCTGTTTGGCTGTTGCGCCCAGCATCGCCTATTAGCAGTAAACCATCGCTCCACGCGCTAAGCGCTCGTAGTTCACTGATAGACTCTTGAGCTAAACCGCCGCTAGGATTGCTAGGCGCGTAAGTGACACCAGCCATGGTGCGCGGCAAGGTGTTTTTGAGGACATCCGGCAGCAAGGCGCGAGCTTCCCCTACTCCGCTAGCCAGCGCTGTCGAGTAAGCTTCGGCGACGCCGGCAAAGCCGAGTTTGTTGCCGCCAATGATGCCAAGTTTTCCCGCGCGCGAGCGCTGTTCGGGCTTGTTCCACTCGATATCGGGAAAGAGCGGCTGCTCGGTTGTTTGGCGCTGCCAATATGCTAATTCCATGAGTTTATTGTAGCGCGAAAAGTGCGGACAAGCCAGCTCAAGCGCTTGCCGCAGCCGCCGGGCTAGCGTACAATTTAAGCTATGGAAAAACACATCGCCGAGCATTATCAAACTATATCTCAGCGCCTAGCAGCGGCCAAGTCGAAAACTGATCTGGCGGAATTGGCGCGCTATCACCGTACGCGCGTGCAAGAATTTCAGCACGAGCGGCTGATTCACTTGCTGGTGACATTTTTCTTCGCCGGGCTATTTTTAGCGTCTCTGGCGGCATTTTTGGCAACCGCAGCGATGGGGTTGGCGATGAACTGTTTGCTGGGACTATTGGTGCTGATTTTGTTTGTGCTAGAGTTAGCTTACATTCGGCATTATTACCAGTTAGAGAATGGCGTGCAGCGGCTGTACGAGTTAACGGTAGCGATCGAAGAAAAACGTTTTGCCAAAGACCGGATTTGATCAAGCTGGCGAGTCAGTTGCATTTGCTTGCCGGACGATTTTTTCGATAATATACCTATCTCTTGGCTCGAAATCGTATTCTTTTACAGTTGCAATGCCGTTTTTGATAGCGATATCTGGCAGCGTAACGCGCCCCTCTGGATAGCCGCGGACTTTATCTTGATCGATTCTAAATGCGCCTTGATTATTCTTTGCGGCTATTAGTTTAACGGCTTGAGAGAAAATATCGATGTGCGACGTCTCGAATCTGCTGAATAAGTTGTTGAATGTAACTTTACCTAGGATTTCGTCTGATTCTTTATCAATGCCGAACCCTAATTCTCCAATCTCGAATAAGATAGGTTCGAATATGTCGATGTTTTCCATCAAGTAGCGGTTATTGCTGAGTATTCTGCCGTCGGCATAGACTTTAGTTGTGTCTCCGCCGCTTCTGGTTATATTCCAAGTATAGACAAGTTTGTCGTACGAGCCGATAGACGTGTTGCTTGGCAACGATGATTTGATTTCGTTAAGATTGGCGGCATTCATCTCAACTTTGCAGTCAAGGTAATGATAATATAGAGTACGCTGTCCGTTCGCTGTTTTGTTTTTCTCTGATTTCTCTAGTACTCTAGCTGAAATTTTGGCTTTGAAATTAGACTCTTTAAGTTTATCGAATAGCGCCGGGAGTTTTTCGGGAATTTTGTAAAACACGTTAGCTTCCGAGTCGGTGTTGATTGCGCCTTCGCCCTGCTTCTGAGTTATTGCAATGAAGTTTTGTTGCGGCCATTCTCGGATCGGCGAGATGACATCGGCGATTTTCTTCACTGCGATGACAGTTTGATCTTTAGGGTAATCCGGCTGAAGCGGTATTTTGTAAGTACCTTTTTTGTTGCCAAAAAAGTCCTCTACGATGTCTGATAATTTGAGGTCGACTTTCTCTACGCCCGGTATTTGGCGTATTTGTTCGGCGCAATCATTCAGCTGTCCGAAAGAGCTTACTGGATTTTGCGAAAATGTTTCGGATAGCCCGTAAATGACGCCAATAGATATTAGTATTACGAATAGTATTGCGAGTGGCGAAACGATCAAAGCAATCGTCAGGAGTATTTTGTTTGGTTTCTGTGAAGAATACTGCTGATATTGCGGCTGTGGTGAAGCGTATTGAGGTTGGTTTTGCGGTGGATACTGCTGCGGGTATTGTTGATATTGCGGTTGCTGCGGATATTGCGTTTGTTGAAGTGGTTGCTGCGAGTTGTTTTCTGGAGGCATAAGACTACCTTACTATTTATATTATTTCAATACTTATTGGGCAGTGGTCGCTGCCCATTTGTTCGGCGTGGATCTGTGGGTTGATAACGTGTCCGGCGATTTCGCGCGACGCCAGCCAATAGTCAATCCGCCAGCCGACATTGCGCGCCCGGGCGTTGGCCCAGTGCGTCCACCAGGTGTAAGCCTCGGTCTTTTCAGGAAAAGCCGCCCGGAAGGTATCAGTAAATCCAGCGTCTAGGTAATTCTGAAAGCCTTCTCGCTCCTCGTCGGTAAAGCCGTGCTTGCCGACATTAGACTTAGGATTTGCCAGGTCAATTTCTTGATGCGCCACGTTCATATCGCCGCAGTATAATACTGGCTTGACTAGCTCCAATTCCTCCAGGTAGGCTAGCACTGCCGGATCCCATTGTTCATGACGCAGACTCAGCCGGCTCAAATCCCCTTTCGAATTTGGCGTATAGCAGGTCACCACCCAAAAATCGTCGAACTCGGCAGTGATGATACGCCCCTCGTCCGCCGGGTTGCCATACTGATCGCCGGTCAGATTGAACCGCTCGATGATAGTCAGCGGCAGTCCGTCGCGCCAATGCAGCGGCCGGATTTTCGATAAAATTGCCGTGCCGGAATAGCCCTTTTTGGCCGCTGAATAGAAATGCTCGTGGTACTCTGGCAGATCAATTTCTACCTGGTCGCGGGCAGCCTTGGTTTCTTGCAGGCATAAGATATCCGGATCGTAGGTTTGCAGGAAGCTGGCAAACTCACCCTTATTGATGACGGCGCGGATGCCATTGACGTTCCAGGAAAATAGCTTCATATAGTTATTATAACGTAAAATTGTCGCTGTGCTATTGACAAAACTACCTGGTTTTGGGTATATGTCTAAGTAGGGCTTGATAAGCCCTCGCTCTCGTCGAGATCATCTCGGGGCGGGCTGTTGTGCTATGCGTACAGTTCATGGTGCAATTGCCTGCTCCGGGATGCGCATGCCCGGGCAGAGGAGGACGGAGATGATTTCTCTCATTGTTGGTACTATGGCTGTTGTTGTTATAATTGTTGGCTTGATTGCGGCCATTGAGATGATTCTGGTTATTGTTTGCTTGTTTACGGGCAAAGATATGACGTTTATCATCTCCCCTAGGTCGTGGCAGGTGCCGCGGCCGCCTGGCGCCGACGACCTCTATAAAGGAATCTATGAATCCTTTATAGAGAAAGGAAAAGACGGCAGAGACTGAGAGCACATCCACGGTGCTAGCGGCGAGATATTTTGTCTCGCTGCTAACACCGCTCACTCATTTCGTAGAGTGTTAGATCTGGAAATGTGCAGTCAACTAGCGGATGTGTTAATATTTATAGGTATGAAGGTCCTGATAGTAAGCGAAGTATATCGGCCTGGTGTCGGCGGTGTACAGACAGCGCTGGATACGCTGATTACTGGCTTGAAGGCAGCTGGTGATGATGTAACGGTGTTAACTGGCTCGCCGGACGGTTTATTTAGCCATTTCACAGAGGTAGATGAAATAAATGGCGCGAAAGTGTTGCGGTTGCCAGCGGTAAAATGGATTGCTAATCGCGACAACAACCGGGTGGCATTCTTACCAAAAAGATTCGTGCGGCGATACTTTCGACAGAACCAGCCTGATATCATTCATCTGATGACGCCGATTTCATGGCTGCACCAGGCGGTCATTCGCCAGGCTAGCCGGCGGCAGATTCCGATCGTCACGCCTAATCACACCATGGCGCTGAATCTCGTGATGAATGCCAAAAACAAAACTATTGCCCGCTGGTTTGTCCGGATAGTCGAGGGCAAAATGTGCAAGCTAGTCAATCAAACCGCCTATATGACGGCGCCGACGCGTGCGGCATTAGCGACTACGCCAGCGATTCATATACCAACGAAAGCAGTTTCTAACGGTGTCAATGCGGTATTCTATACACCAGGTAAGGCTGACGAGAAGCTCTTGCAGCGTTTTGCGATTGATGCGTTGCGGCCGGTGGTGGCCTATGTTGGGCGGCTTGACGGCGAGAAGCGGATTGATTTGCTGATTGCCGCGATGGAGCGCTTGAAAACTGATGCGCAGTTGG
>JABCOE020000058.1 GCA_013333795.2 Candidatus Saccharimonadota bacterium
GCGCCATAGTCGTCCAGGGCTCTGCCACGCCGCTAGTCAGCGAATATTACCTCGCTGCCAAAACTAGCCGGCCCATCATCAATTTACCAGCCCGCGCCAACCCAAACATCATCACTCCCTCTATAAACGTTGTAGATATGACGTCGAAAAACGGCTTTTTGCGCCACCGTTTTCTATCCGACTTATTATTAAATACTATTAATCAGAATCTCGAAAACAACAAACAAACGCTGATTTACCACACTCGCCGCGGCACCGCCAGCACCACTCTTTGTCAGAATTGCGGCTGGAGCGCTTTATGCCCGCGCTGCTTTATTCCAATGACTTTGCACGCCGACCAGCACGCGCTAATTTGCCACATTTGCGGATACCGCGAACGCGTGCCTACCGCCTGTCCTGATTGCGGCAGCACTGATATTGTCCACAAAGGCATCGGCCCCAAACTGATTGAGAGTGAGCTGCAAAAGCTCTTCCCGCAGGCCACTATCGCTCGCTTTGACGGTGACATCACCAGCAAAAATAGCCTCAACCAGCGCTATCAAGAGCTCTACGACGGACATATCGATATCATCATCGGTACCCAAGTTGTCGCCAAAGGCCTCGACCTGCCCCGCCTGGCCACAGTCGGTATTATTCAAGCTGACGCCGGCCTAGCACTGCCTGATTTTACTACGCGCGAACGCACTTTCCAGCTGCTCGCCCAAGTCATCGGCCGAGTCGGCCGCAACGACCAGCCAACATCAGTCGTCGTCCAGACCTATCAGCCGCAAAACCCAACCATTGTCCAAGGCATCCGCCAGGATTATGCCAGCTTCTACGCCAGCGAACTAGCCGAACGCCGCCGCGGTATTTTTCCGCCGTTTGTTTATTTACTCAAACTAACTTGCATTTACAAAACCGAAGCCACTGCCATTCGCAACGCCCAAAAATTCGCCGCCAAACTCCGCAGCGAATACCCCGATACTACATTCTTTGGGCCGGCACCAGCTTTCTACGAGCGAGTCCGCGACACCTACCGCTGGCAAATTGTTGTCAAATCGACCAACCGCGCCAAACTGCTCGCCATCGCCAGCCAATTACCCCGAACACACTGGCAATACGACATCGATCCGGCAAATCTGTTATAATATAAAGTTGTGAAGAAAGAAGCTATTATTACCCTGCCAAATCCGCATCTGCGCCAGAAATCGCAGCGAGTTCATGTCGTCTCCGCCGAAACCCGCCAGCTCATCAAAGATATGACTGACGCCAGTATCGACTGGGAGAATTCCCGGCCGCACGAAATTAGCGCTGCCCTGGCCGCCGTGCAAATCGACCGCCTCGAGCGCGTTGTCATCGTTCGCGCCGATTTCGAAGACAAAGACAACCAAGAATTTATCCCGCTAATCAATCCAGAAATCGTCAAGTACGAAGGCGAAATCACCTACGATTACGAAGGCTGCCTCAGCGTCAAGGATTTTTACGGCAAAGTCCCCCGCTACAGCAAAATCCGCGTTAAAGCCATCAATATCGACGGCGACGAAATCCGCATCAAGGCCAACGGCTTTCTGGCACGCGTCTTGCAGCACGAAATCGACCATTGCAACGGCATCGTTTTCGTCGACCACATTCGCGACGATCACCAGGCTTTTTACCGCTTAAACGACGAAGGCGAGCTTGATCCGCTCGACTACGAAAGATATGTCAAAGACAACGCCGACCTCTGGGATTAGCCGCCAGCCGATAATATTCTTCGGCACCGAAGACTTTAGCTTATATAGCCTGCGCGCGCTCGTTGAAGCTGGTTTTAATATCGTGACCGTCATCACCAAGCCAGACTCCCGCCGTGGCCGCAGCAGCAAGCTTATCCAGCCTGCCGTCAAACAATTTGCTAGCCAGCACCATATTCCAGTCTGGCAGCCAAACCGGCTAAAAGATATCATAAATGATATAAAAAATATTACACCGCGGCCAACTGGCGTCTTGGTTAGCTACGGCAAGATTATCCCGCAAACAATCATCGACCTATTCCAGCCTGGTATCATCAACGTTCATCCGTCGCTGCTGCCAAAATACCGCGGCCCGTCGCCCATCGAATCAGCTATCGCTAACAGAGATAAAATCACCGGTGTAACCATCATGCAGTTAGAGCAAGCGATGGATGCCGGCCCGATATACTACCAAGAAACTTACCCGCTAGACTTTACCGAGACCCAGCCCGAGCTTTATCAAACTCTCGGCCAGCTCGGTGCGCAATTATTAACGCAGAAGTTACCTGACATCATAAACGGTATACTACAGCCAACGCCGCAAGACAATAGCCGCGCCCCCTATTGCTCGCTGCTCAGCAAAGACGACAGCCGCCTTGATCCGCAACAGTTAACCGCAGACCAAATAGAGGCCAAGATCCGCGCCCACCTAACTTATCCGCGTTCGCGCCTGAAAATCGGCCAATACGATCTGATCGTCACCAAAGCCTGCACCACCCAAAAACCAGAAACACCGCTTGACATCAAATGTACCGACGGCAAATACCTATCGATTGACGAGCTAATCGCCCCGAGCGGCAAAACTATCAGTACCGACGCCTTCTTGCGCGGTTACCCGCTACAAAGATAGCCGCAACCGTCAACCGTGACAATTACAATCGCAAGCAAGCACCTAAATCCGCAACCGCGGCCGTAACCTATACTCCCGCGTCGCCTAGAAGAATCATATCGCGGTTCGCGATAACTTCTTCCTTGAGAGCCTTGACTGTCTGCATCACCACCTCGCGATAGTTCGGACGATGCTGGCCCAACCACTTCAGCGATGCGTACTCTGCTAGTATCGCATTTTGCGGCACATTAGCCGGCGCATTAGCTTTCAATTGTACATAAATCTGATCATTTTCGAAATCCGGCGCGTTAGCGTCCAGCCAAGACGTCACCCGCACCATATCGCGATCCATAAAACTCTCAAACTCCGCCAGCTGCATATCGCTCAAACCCTCGCTAAGCTGCAAACCAACACGCAGCTCTAGCTGCTCGCGAAAGTGGTCGAGAAACAGTTTTTTCTGGTCGTCTGGTAAGCTGCCCAGCCCCACCTCTTCGAGAAACTTATCGTCTAATTGAAACATTTCACCCCCTCTTGCCTATGCATTTAGTATACCGATTATAGCGTTACTACGCAATACCGAGCTGCTCATTGACAGCGCGGCGCATATCAGCCAGTTCTTCGACATATTCATTCATGACTTCTTGCATGATTTTGCCGTAATCTGGCACAGCATAACGCATCCACAGCGCAGCCGCGTAGAAACTCATCGCATCTTCGTCAGTTTCGAACAATTCACGGATAGCCTGGTAATCCTGGCGGCTAGCATAATCGCCGTGAAACTCAGCCAGCCAGCGCCGCGTGCGGTCTGGGTTACTATTGACATCTTCGAATTCTAGCGCTTCTTGCTTTGATAATCGCGCCAAGACTTCTGCAGAAGCCCGCTGATTGAGCTCTTCGGATATCTCGCGCCGATATTGATTTTTCTTCTCCTCTGACAGCGTCGCGACGTTATAGCCGATTGCCGCTAGCAAATTATCGTCAATGTTAAACACTTATTTATCCCTCCTTTTTATTTATGCCATCGGATCATTTGTAATTGTTCAAAATCCCCAAGACTGTTTTTGTATCGCTATTGCCGTCTATCGACAGCCATTGGGTATCGCCGTAGCCATGCCACTGGATATTGTGGCCATCCTGCGCTGCAGCGTCAGCTAATTCATACAATTTAGATATAGCATTATTCTCGCCAAACTGATCAACCGCCCAATCCCACGGATATTTATCAGTGTAACCGCTGAAGTCAGTTTCTGTTGGTGCTGGCGGCGGGCCACCCGGATTACCACCTGAACCCCCGCCTCCCGAACCACCACCTCCTGAATTAGAAGCTGCAGCAGCCTCAGCCTTATCACCCGTTATCTTGTCACGCAAGCTATCGGCCATATGGCCTACCGGCGTATGATCGTGGAGCTGCTGACCAACCCAGCGGCCACCAAGTCCGCCGACAGCACCGCCAGCAAGCCTACCGAGAGCCAGAGCCACCCCGTTATCTTTTATTCGCTGCTCGACTTCTCTCGAGATTTTATCTCGATCTTCCTCGGCCGCTTTACGGGTTCGCTTAAACAATTCATCGGCAACATGCTGTTGACCTTGCAATCCGCCAATTCTGCCAGCCGCTTCTTTAATCTGACTAAATTCATCATCGCCAGCAACTTCCCTTATCCCGCGTTTTTTGCGGCGTTGCTGCATAGCGTCTAGACGAACACCACGCCTAATAGCAGCATCTCCAGCGAACGAGGCAACCGCGCCAGCAGCCATCGATATTGGCCAAACGGCACCAAAGAGTCCTGAAATTATGCCAACTGCCGTGCCCTTGACAGCGCCATGCGCAAAACCAACCGCACCAGCTTTCAGATTGCTCTTCTTCTTGGAGCCTCTAGCAGCGATAAAGCTACCCAACTTCGCCAAAACGCGATTATGCCACTTACCAGCTTCTTCTTCTAGAGCCTCATTCTTCTTCCTCTGTATCATGCCGAATATTCTGCGCTGCTCATCAAACATCTCGTCGGACATTTGCTGCGCAATTTCGTCGTCGGTACCGTTATATTCGCCTCTCTGGCGCTTAGCGTTGACCTTCTCGGACAAATACTCCATGACTTGCTCTCGCAAATCATCCTCTACGTCGCGCATATAGCTGAGGCGCTCTGCCCGCCGCCTATTCTCTCGACTAGTCCAAATACGGCTAATGATGCCTCTATTGCCACCTTTAGATTCCTCGAGAGCCAAAAGACGAGCGTACCTATCAAGATCCTCAAAGAACGGAAGCTTTTCGGGGTTAGGTTGGCGGTTGTGATTTTGTCCTGGTTGGTTGGTGCCTTCAGAGCCATCGTCTGCTGGGCGAGGAACATCAGGGTTGGCGCCATTATATTCCGCATCTAAATCATCTACACCTATGGACTCCAGCAATCCTTTATATTTTGCCTCATCTAGACCAAGCCCTATCTTTGTACTTTCGTATTCAGGAGATCCCTCTTTCAGTCTTTCAAGCTCTTCTCTACTAAAATCAACATTAACCCGAGCTTTCATTACATCAATCAGCGTTTTGTATGCTTTTATAACTTCATCTACGTTTTTTTTATCTGCATCGTCTAAACCTCTAAAGTACTGACCAGCAAACTCCGCAAGACCCTGAAGAGTCTCGCTATTATCATACGTGTCATTTTCATCCACATTACCAGATCTAGCAGTGTCAAGCACGCTCTTAATCTGACTATACTTTTGCTCAAACCTATCGCGCGAATTCGATCCGTTTTCGTCTTTATCGTCTAAACCATCATTAGCAACTATAGCCATTCCATACAAATCTCTGACGAAATCGTCTTTAAGAGCTTCTCTCGCAAAATCTTTAAAGTCTATTACTTCTTCGCCAGACTGGTGAGATCTTTCAATATCTTTGTGTCGCCCCGACATGCTGTTGTCCTTATTTATTTCTTGAATTCATTCTACTTTACCACTTATAATAGACTTAAATCAAAATAAATGCAAGTTTTTGTTAATTAATCAAGGTAAATTATATAAAGTTATTGACATATTGATTATTTTGTGATACAATCACAGATAATCAGCTCAGCGCGGGGTGGAAATCGCGCGATGCCCTAAACGGGAAGTTGAGGTATTTTGACAATTCGGTACGCAATTAGCGTCAATTCATGCTATTTTTATATATTGCCGCAGTTTCGCACGTCGAGCGCAGCACATTCCTTACGATTTTCGCCGGGAGCGTGCTGCGCTAGAAGCATTGTCGAGCGGTTCGCTCCGAAGCTCGCGCAGTATACGTAGTAATGATTGATTGAGTAAGAAAATTAGGAAGTTAGAGGAAGCAATAGGATTTTGACAGCAGCAGCGACTAGCCGATAGAAACAAATCGTCGGTTAATCGCCGCTGCTGTCCGAGGACGGTAAGCGGTGGTATTGTCCACCGGGGGCGCAACGCGCCCCCACGAGCTCGGGAGGAGCTCACATGTCCACTGCACCACCCACCCCACCCACCACGCCAGCAGGGGGACCGCCCCCGCCGGCACAGACTGCCGCCCCCGAGGCGGTTACGCTTGAGGGCGTCGTTGACGCCCTCAGGCCGATGTTCGGCGCCCAGGCGCCGAACATCAACACCTGGGAGACCAGGTGTCTCGTTGAGCGACTGCTCAACGAGAAGACGAATAACGGGCCCCTCCAGGGGGCCGACGCTACAGCCAAGGCCCTCCTCGATAGGGCCGTTGGCGGCTGGGACAACCCGGCCGTCAAGTCGGGGCTTTGCCTCAGGGCCGCATGCGCGATCCTGGGGACCAACCCTGTGCCGGCAACCCCCCAGCCGCCGGCAGCGCAGCCCGCAGCCGCCCCCACGTGGGGCAGCTTCCCGGCATCTCTGCCGGGTGCGGCGGAGGCTTCCGCCGCACCTACTGGCGACAAGACCGCAAAGGCTGCCAAGAAGACCGCAAAGGCTGCCAAGAAGACCGC
>JABCOE020000059.1 GCA_013333795.2 Candidatus Saccharimonadota bacterium
TATGACGCCAAAAAGTAGTATACTAGAAGTATGAAAGCTAGTTTCAAGCCAAAAAAGATTTTGTGGATGGATTTGGAGATGACCGGGTTGGATCCGGTGCATGATGAGATTTTGGAGGTGGCGGCGATCGTTACCGATTGGGATTTTACGGAGATGGCGACGTATCAGGGCGTGGTGCGGCACGATCCGGCGAAGCTGGCTCAGCTACTGGATCGGAACGCCAGCTTTTGGAATGAACATCCAGAGGCGCGGCGTGGGCTGGAGGAACAAAATGCCTCGGGCAAGCCGCTGGTCGAGGTGGAGCATGATTTGCTGGCGTTTTGCGATGAGCATTTTGCGGACGAGCCGCGGATTTTGCTGGGCGGCAACTCAATTCATCAAGATCGACGGTTTATCGATCAGTGGTGGCCGCTGTTGTCAAAAAGACTACACTATCGGATGCTGGATGTCAGCGCTTGGAAAGTGGTGTTTGAGGGAAAATATGGCAAGAAATTTGCCAAGCCAGAGGATCATCGGGCGCTGGAGGACATCCGCGGCAGCATCATGGAGCTGAAGTATTATTTAAAAAAGGTGAAAGCGTGACAGATAAAATATGGCATGATATCAGCGAGGATTCGCTAGAAGTGCGGCAAAGCTTAATTGAAAAATTAAACTTATCGGAGTTGCAGCGGCGGATTTTGATTGAAAACCGTTGGCTACCGCAAGCGGTCGAAGGCGGCGATTGGCTACTGATTAAGGCAGAAATCCCCAGTATTGAACGCCGTAATGTCCATTGGCAAGGGTTGACGATTTTGCTCAGTAAAAACAAAGTTATCACCTTGCACCGCGATGAATTAGATAGCGAGGTTGCCGAGCGGATTGAAGCGTACCGGCCAGGTGCTCTGTCGCCGTCGCTAATTGCAGCAACGATGATTCAATTTACAGTCGAGCAGTATATGCCGATTCTTAACTCAATTGACGACGTAACCGATCAATTAGAAGATACAATGATTCGCGATCCGGGCAAGCATCAGTTGCAGCAACTTTTTGTGTATAAGCGCCAATTGGCGGATTTGCGCAAGGTGATTTTGCCGCTGATGAATATGCTGAATGGTTTGAGTAACGGCCGATACGGTATTTTTGATGAAAAGTGCACGATTTATGCGCGCGACAGCTACGATTACGCTTGGCGCGTGCACGAGCTGATCGATACGATGCGTGATCTGCTAACTAGCGCGCTGGATATGTATTTGTCGGTGGTATCTAATCGAATGAATGATGTAATGAAGCGTTTGACGATTGTAACGACGATATTTATGCCAATGTCTTTTTTGACGGGTCTGGCAGGCATGAATTTTTCGCAGCTGCCGTTTCATAGCGATGTAATGTTTTGGTTAACGATGGCGCTGCTGGTCGTTTTGCCGATATTGATGCTGGTATACTTTATACGGAGCAAATGGCTATGACGCACCAGCAGTTTGAAGAGTTTTTGCTAAGTTTGCCAGGCGCCTGGTTGGACTATCCGTTTGGCGATAAGGTGGCTGTGTACAAAGTCGGCCGCAAAGATGCCGGCCAAAGCGAAAAGATGTTTGCGTTGATAGCGGAGGGTTCAAAGCCGCTGCGGATTAGCTTGAAATGTGATCCGCAATTGTCGTTAAAGTTACAACAAAAGTACGAATCGGTCCAGCCAGGCTTTCATCTCAATAAAAAACACTGGATTACGGTGATTTGTAGCGGCCAGCTCAGCGACGAAGAACTTTTTGACTTGGCGCGGTTAAGTTATCGGCTGGTGACGGAATAGCTGCTACTGCTTGGTTGAAGCGAAGTCGTGGTAAGCTTTGAGAATAACATTGATATTATTAATGGATTCGTCGCAGAACGAGCGGATTGATTTGGAGTCGCTAACCTTTTTAAGCTTGTTGAGTTGCGACTTTAAAATGGTTAATTCGTAAGTCATGGCGGTGGCGTAGCTACTGTCGAGCTTGCCTTTTTGGTAGGAATCATTGAGCGTTTTCTGCAGGGCTTCTAGGTAGCTTTTTTCGGTACTAGAGGATTTTTTCTGGATTTTGCGCTCTTTGATGATGGCGTCTAGCCGAGTCTGCATGGTAGTCAGGGTGCTGTTGAGCGCAGTGTTGGCCTCGGCAATTTCAGTCTGCGTCAGGCGGCCTTCGTTTTCGTCGACGACTTTGTTCAGTGTATCGGTGCGATCGCGGATCGGCTGGATTAGACTGTTGGCATCAGATGCGCCAGGGTTGATGATTAGAATCAAAATGATGATAACGCTAGCAATAACAGTGCCAATGAGCGCAAATATAGCGATTCGATTGATGGTGTGCTGTTCTTGCGGAGCGATGCGGTTAAGGTAGTCAACAGTATTATAATCATCATCCGAGCTGCCAGCGTAAACTGGGAAGGTACTTAGCGGCTGCGGTCTTGTGGCGTACGATGGCGCGGTTTGGTTAATTTGCGGTAGTTGATCAGGCTGATTAGTTGCCAGGCTGGATGTTTGCTGCGGGTATGCTGGCTGTTGCGGCTGGGCGGCTTGGCTATTGTAATACGGATTAGGTGCCGCTTGCTGCTGCGGTGTTTGCTGGCCGTAGATCTGATTGTACGGTGCGGCTGGCTGCTGCGGGTTTTCTGGCGGTAAATTATTAGCAGAACCCTGCGAATACGGTTGTTGCGGATTGGTGTACGGGTCCTGATTCATATCTATATTTAACCACAACCGATAACAGAGGTAAAGAGTGATATACTAAAATGTATGGATGCCAAGGAGGAAATTCGTTCGCGGCTCAATATCGAAGATGTGATTGGCGAATATGTTGAACTGAAGCGGGCAGGGCGCAGTTATAAGGGGTTAAGTCCGTTTACTGGCGAGAAAACGCCTAGCTTTTTCGTAAGTCCTGAAAAAAATATTTGGCATGATTTCTCGAGCAACAAAGGCGGCGATGTTTTCGCTTTTGTGATGGAGGCTGAGGGGATGGATTTTCGCCAGGCGATGGAATTTTTGGCGCGCAAAGCTGGAGTTGACCTCAGCGAATATCAATCGGCTGGTGCCAAGAAGCGCAGCGCCTACAAAAAGCGGCTGTTGGCAGCCAACGAGCTAGCAGCACGATATTTCCAACAGAGTTTATTGCGTAGCCAGCAGGCGATTGAATATGTTTTTAAGCAGCGAGGATTGTCGCGGCAAACTGTTCAAGATTTTCAGATTGGTTATGCGCCGGATAGCGGCACGGCGTTGCTAATGGCGCTCGAAAAAAAAGGTTTTACTAAGCGAGAGATCAACGACGCGGGGCTATTAAACCGCTATGGTAAAGATTTGTTTCGCGGTCGAATGATGATTCCGTTGATGGATCAGGGCGGGCAAGTAATTGGCTTTACTGGGCGGATTATTGGCAATGTGCCGAATGCGCCGAAGTATCTAAATACGCCGCAGACATTACTGTATGATAAGGGGCGACATATTTTCGCGTTGAGCCAAGCCAAAGAGGCGATCCGCAAAAGTGGCTTCGTAGTGATGGTTGAGGGAAATTTGGATGTAGTTAGCAGCCACCAAGCGGGTGTAGCGCAAACAGTCGCGACCGCTGGTACGTCGATGACTGAAAATCATCTCAAAGCGGTCAAACGGCTGACCAGCGATGTTCGCCTCTGTTATGATAGCGATAAAGCGGGTGTGGCAGCGACCGAGCGGGCAATTGAGCTGGCTGCGCACGAGGGCGTTGAGCTAACAATTATTTCGTTGCCAGATGGCGCTAAAGATCCAGATGAATTGATCAAATCGAGTGTTCAGGCGTGGCGCGAAGCGGTAACTCGCAACGAGCCGGCTGTCGAATGGGTGTTGCGCCAGCATGCCGAGCGCTGTGATTTGAATACAGCGGTCGGCCGGCGAACTTTTACTACGGCAGCGCTGCGAATAGTGCGCGGGCTAGCTGACCCCGTCGAGCGCGAATACTATATCAAGCGGATAGCCGCTATGTCGCATACCAGCGAGGAGGCGATTCGCCAAAAATTAGCTGGCGAGCCAGTCAAGAAACAAACTTTCAAACCCGTTGTTGCAAATACATCGATTATTAAGAACGAACAGGCGGTGCTAGAGGATAATATTTTGGCTTTGGCGCTTTATGATGCTAGGTGTTTAGAAGAATTGCGCCGCGCTGGCCGCCAGCAGTGGAGCAGCGCCGAGCGAGAGTTATTAGCGACGGTATTACTCGAGGAAGATAATCCGCAAAATCGCCCTAAAAAGTTGCAAAAAGCTGATATTTATGTAAAAATGGTATCATTGCGCGCTGAGGAGCGTTATGCAGCATGGGATAGCGGCGATCGCTATGTCGCGATGTGCCAACTGCTGCGGGAGAAAGAGCACACACACAACAAACAAACTCAACAGGAATTATTAGCTAAGTTACGCGACGCTGAAACTGCTGGCGATGAGGCAGCGGCCAGAGAGTTACGTACGGCACTAAATAACATAATCAAGGAGAAAGCTCGTGACAAACGACGACCAAGCGCAGAAGCCATCTGACGACAACATACAAGATCAAGACATCAATGAGCCTGATATCAACGATTTGATGGACGAAGATACTCCTGAAGATGTACTCAATGCTAATCAATATTTTGACGATATTTCGGACGATTCAGTACGGCTGCATTTGCGCGAGATTGGCAAAATCCCGCTGCTGAGCGCCGAAGAAGAACTGGAATTGGCAAAACGCGTCAAAGAAGGCGACAAAAAAGCTAAAGATAAAATGGCCGAAGCAAATATGCGTCTGGTGGTATCGATCGCTAAACGGTATTCGGGCCGCGGCTTAGACTTCTTGGATTTGATTCAAGAAGGCCACACTGGTTTGTTGCGCGCGGTTGAAAAATTTGATCCGGATAAAGGCTTTAAATTCTCGACTTATGCCACCTGGTGGATTCGCCAGGCGATTACCCGGGCGATTGCTGATCAGGCGCGAACGCTTCGTATTCCAGTTCACATGGTGGAAACCATCAATAAATTGCTGCGCACGCAGCGGCGCATGACGCAGGAGCTGAATCGTGAGCCAACGATTGAAGAGCTAGCTAAAGAGCTAGAGATGGAACCAGAAAAAGTCGAATATGTCATGAAAATCAAGCAGGACATTTCGAGTTTGGATGCTGGCGTCGGTCGCGACGGCGATGACGAAGGCGAGTCGGTGCTGGGCGATTTCATCGAGGATGAAGGTACAATTAGTCCAGAGGAATCGGCCTCGAACCAGCTGTTAAAGGAACAAGTTAAAGATTTGCTAGGTACGCTGAGCGATCGCGAACAAAAGATCGTCCGGATGCGCTTTGGATTAGATAGCGGCAAGAGTCATACGCTTGAAGAGGTTGGCCAGGAGTTTGCAGTGACACGCGAGCGAATTCGCCAGATTGAAGCTAAAGCGCTAGCAAAATTACGCAAGCATAAAGACGCCAAAAAACTTTATACTTATCTGCAATAACTTTGGTTTTAGGTGTTATAAGTTAACAAAACCAGTTGTACTGAGCAGCGAATTAATCTTGGCATATAGCGCAGTAATGTCGCTGTCGTTAATTAAATAATAATCAGCGATAGCTATTGGTCCGCCTTTTTCGATGTCTTCAATTTCTGACCAGTCGCGCTGGTTAGCTTGTTCGGCGGTGAATGGCCGCTCGGGACGAGTTGCGAGGCGGCGGTGGCGTAAATGTTTTGGCGCGACAATGGCGGCAACGATGAGCTCGCCAGGAAACTCGTGTTTGAGGAACTTGTACTCTGTCCAGGAATAGAGCCCGTCGAACAATAAACGATGCTGGCCAGCATCAATTAAGCGGTGTAATTGCTCGGCGGCGCGGCGGATGATAACGTCTTTGCCGTCGCGTTCGCGCCACTGTTTGCGAAATTCGGCTTGCGATTCGGGCGTGATTTCAACGCCTCGAGCGCGCATTTCGTCGTACAAAATGCCGCCGCCGTAGATTTTGGGAAAACCTTTGGCGGCTACGAAATTGGTTGCTTCAGTTTTACCAGCGCCAGGTAGTCCGACGAATGCCAAAATCTTGGCTGGTTTTTCTTGTGATGTCATAACCTTAGTATACATGATTATGGCTATATTCGCTTGTAAGTAACGGCCCTTAGATAGCGTATAATATAAATATGGCCAAACGCTTAGTGATTATCGACGGTAAAAGCGTGTTCTATCGCGGTTATTATGCTATGCCTGGGTTGTCGACCGCAGCCGGGACACCGACAGGCGGCGTGTATGGTTTCGCGGCGCTGAGCTTGGAATTAATTAAGCAGCTTGAGCCTGATTATGTTTGCGTAGCGTGGGATAAACGAGGAACGAATATTCGCCGCCGGTTGGCGATTTATCCTGATTATAAGGCCGGCCGCAAACCAGCACCGCCAGATTTTTATGCGCAGATTCCGATTTTGCACGAGTTACTGGCGGCTTTTGGCTGGCCGCTGTATGAATTTGACGATTATGAGGCCGACGATATCATGGCAACGCTAGACAAGCAGGCTGAACAGCACGGCGGCATCGAAACATATTTGATTACTAGCGACTTGGACGCGCTGCAAATTCTCGACCAAAATACATATCTTTATGCGATCAAAAAAGGCCTGACTAACATTGATAAATTTGATATTCCAGCGTTTGAAAAGCGCTACGGTATTCGGATTGGCCAATTTCTCGACTTGAAAAGCTTGAAAGGCGATTCGTCGGATAATATCCCTGGGGTGCCGGGGGTCGGCGAGAAGACAGCCGTCAAATTACTACAACAATTTGAAACGCTAGACGGTCTTTATGAGAATCTATGGCAGATTAAAGACAGTTTGCGCCGCAAACTAGAAGCTGGTAAAAAGTCTGCTTATATGAGTAGGGAGTTGGCGCGGCTATTCACCGATGCTCCAGTGAAACTCGATTTGGCAGCGATGGACGTACGCGACTTAGACACGGCAAAGTTGCGAGAGTTACTCGAAAAGCTGGAGTTTCGCTCATTGTTGCGAAAATTACCACAACACATGCGCGACAGTTCTTCGGAAGTAACTCCAAATAATATTCTCGCGCCAGCTGTTGAAATATCGGGCGATAAAGTCATCCCGATGTTGGTAATGGCGCCAGAATTACTGGTAATTTGGGATGGTGATATGGTTTGGCTGAGCCATGAAAAAGGCAAGGTCGCTCGCTTGCCGCTGGCTAAAGCAAGCGCTATTTTAGCAGAAGCTTCGATAGTTGGCCACGACACCAAGGAGTTTCTCAAAGCGCTTCTCGGTGCTGGCTGCCAGCAGTTGCCGGCTGTTAAACACGATACCGCGCAGGGCTCATTTTTGTTAAATCCTTTGCGCAAATCGCGCGAATTAGCGGATTTGGCGGGCGTAGAATCTTTGGATGACCCAAGATTGGCGATGGCAGCACTGTGGGCAGTTTATGAACAACAAAAGTCGGCGTTTGCTGAGCTGCCCGACCTCCAGCAGGTGGCGCAGACGATGGATTTTCCACTGATTAATGTTTTAGCGCAAATGGAATTTCGAGGCATCAAAATCGATGCCAGCAAACTCGAAAAAATGAATAAATCATTAGCGCAAGAGATTGCAGCGGTTCAGCAAAATATTTATGATATGGTCGGTTACGAATTTAACGTCGCCAGCCCGGCGCAGTTGGCTAGCGCGCTATTTGATAAGCTACTCTTGCCGACAGCCGGTATCAAAAAAGGCAAAACTGGTTATTCAACCAACCAAAAGGAACTCGATAAGCTGCGCGGGCAACATCCAATTATTGAGTTGGTCGAGCGTTTTCGCGAACTGTCGAAATTGCAGAATACCTATGTGGCAGCCTTACCAGAGCAAACGGACACCAACGGCTATATTCACACGACGTTTAACCAAGATGCGACAGCGACCGGGCGGCTATCGAGTACTAACCCGAATTTGCAGAACATTCCGATTCGTACTGAGTTGGGGCGGCAGATTCGCGATGCTTTTGTGCCAGCGCCTGGCAATGTTTTCGTAAATGCTGATTATTCGCAATTTGAGCTGCGCCTGGCGGCGGTGATGGCGGGCGAAAAACAGATGATTGAAGATTTTAATACCGACGTTGATATTCACGCCAAGACGGCAGCTGAAGTTTATAACGTGCCGATTAATGAAGTGACGCCAACCCAGCGCCGCCGCGCTAAAGTGGTGAATTTCGGCGTATTATACGGCATGAGCCAGCATGGTTTGGCGGCAGCCGCTAATATGAGTTACGGCGAAGCGCAACATTTCATCGACGAATATTATCGTATCCGTCCGCGCATCAAAGAATTTATGGAACGAACGATTCGCCAAGCGCACGACGACGGCTTTGTGCAGACATTGTTTGGCCGTCGCCGGCCGACGCCCGATGTCAGATCGAATAATTTTGCTGTTCGCTCGGCTGCCGCGCGCGCAGCAGCTAATATGCCGATACAAGGCACCGAGGCGGATTTGATGAAGTTGGCGATGCTGGCGGTAGAGAAGCGACTGACGATAATGACAAGCCCAGATTTGCTACCTTCAGAGACCGGCAAATTCGAAAAGAACGAATTCGCCTTGCCGGAAAGGCAAGTCTCTTCAGACAGCAAATCTATATCTACAGACAAAAACACCCCGCTCGGCCAGCAAATCTTGCAAATTCATGATAGCATCATGGTTGAATGTCCGCGCCAAAACGCTGAAATAGTCAGCAAAATGCTGGTAGAGACTATGGAAAATATCCACCCGCAGCTCGGTATTAAGCTCAAAGTCGACGTCAAAATCGGCAATAACTGGGGCGAAGTGTAAAAAACTTAAAATTTGCTGAAAATTAGCGAAAACCCGGACAAATATGGACAAATAACTGCAACTGTGGTATAATCTAATTACAGTTAGCTTAAGCAAAAAGGCGGATGTTATGGTACGGAGTATGTCACCAGAAAATAGCAACCTTAAACCTGAAGGGCCTGAGCCCTTGTCTAGGCAAGAGCGTATAGCGCAGCTAGAAGAGCAGTTAGGACAAAAGGAGTCTCGTCTCAGCAGGCAAGTGGCTGCCGCGGACAAGCTTTATAAAAACCTTGGCGAAGAAAGTGGTTGCGACTTTCGTGTTGGCAGGTTTGTAGACGCAGATGGTACTGTTTGGCAAATCTACAATAATTATACAAATAAAGAAAAACCTTACGGTTGGCTAGTAATTTGCTGCGGCCCTGATGCCAAAAACGACAGCGGCGATCTAGAGGCGGCGGTGCAAGGAGTTACTGAAAACAGCTGTACAGAAAGGTGGGTTATGCCGTATATGCCAACTGGCATTGAGGCTGTTGATACACTTCACTTTGCTGGTGTCAGTGTTAATATTCTCTGGAAAAAAGGCAAAGATAAAGATAAAGATAAAGA
>JABCOE020000060.1 GCA_013333795.2 Candidatus Saccharimonadota bacterium
CCCACCTTTCCAATAATTGCATCCGTCAATACGACTATCTTCAAATATGTATATTGGCCGATAAGTGCGAGATATGGTATTGTTATACACCTTAACATCATCGCTGCCGGCTACACGAATACCCGTACCGGAACTTTCGATTATATTAGAGGCAATTATACCATTACCAGAGACCTCGTACATGATAGCAAGCGGAGAATTAGTAAAGAAGTTGCCAACGATTTTCGTTTCTACGCAACCCTCGTCGCACCAAAAGCCAATCATACCTTCGCTATTGGCGTTAGCAGCAGTAGAATACGCTTTAGTGTCGCGAGAATAATCAATTATATTATTGCGGAACGTGAAATTTCGCGTATGCGTAACTTTGATATCGGCCATCGTACAATAAGCTCCGCAGCCAATCGTCAAGAAACCTTCCGCGTTGTTGCCATATAATTCACCGTTAGTAAATACTGTGTTGTGAGATTTGTTAGCCCCAACTCCCGAGCCGCCATTATCTATCGCCTTTACGCTGCGCGCCGTCGACGACTCTGCTTTGTTAAAGAACAAGCCTTGGCTTGCACTTTGGGTAACAATCATATCTTGAACTAGCGAGCCAGATCCATTAATACTCACCGCAGTTGGGCCCGAATAAACCCCTCTTTCAGCGGCAGGATCGTAAGGATCCTTAAAACCCCAAACCTGAACAGGCGAATACTGAGCAACGTTAATGCCTTTCACGGAGACGTTTTTGCCAGTACTAGTGAAAGCTCGCGCCCGCTCTGATATCTCGGTTACGCCGCTAGCTGGATTCTTGCCAATATAATAAGATATCGCATCTTGCTGGCCAATATTATAGCCGTCTGCATTATTGTTAGGGGTTTTGAGCGTAGTAGGAGTGTTGTCTTCTACATAAAAAGTATTACTACCAGGCGTTACTTCTGCTTTGGTTTTAACCTGCTTTAGCGGCTCATCGTTAATGAAGACCTGTTCTGGGTAGGCCGCGGTACCTTCAACGCTTGGATTGGCATTTGTGGTACAAACATGACAGAAGTTGTGATAATTCCCAGTTGTTTTCCATATGCCATTTTCGCTAGTCCATGAATTTACGACATCGCTGCCCTTTAGCCAAACTTCTGCCCCCGGCGCCGCTTGAATAGTCACATTATCGCCAGAGATGAAAAAATGCGGTTCACGATAAATACCCGACTTCGCGACTACCGTGCCGCCATTACTAATAGAGCTGAGAGCTTTCTTGAATGTAGCGTACGGCGAACCCTCGGAACCATTACCTGAGGTGTCGTTGCCATTCGGCGCTACCCACGCGACATTACTCGTTGGGACGGTGTAATTGGTTTTAATAAAAGAGTACTTTTTGTTAAGCTGCGACGCCTGAGCTCGCGGCAAATTCACCAGCACCAAACTTAATACCGCAATGAATACGGTTATTCCAACGCCAATACGGCGATATTTATATTTGATATTTTTCCTGTGTATTTTCATACTCCTACCTCACTTGGGTTATGTACTTGACATAGTAACATAAGCAAATCGAGCCAGTCAACAAATAATCTGTACGTCGTAATGATTTTACGCTATAATATCAGCAATGGGGGCGTAGCGCAGGGGTTAGAGCAGCGGGCTCATAACCTGTTGGTCGTTGGTTCGATTCCAACCGCCCCCACCACCATAATCAACCACAGAGATCAAAAAACCTCCCTTAGGGTAATCGGGGAGGTAATTTTGTGCACCTGTTTGTTTACATATCTAGAGTAGCAAACTTACTATCTAAACGCAAGCACTTCGCCACCACAAAAAACCCTCAGCTGACAAGCCGAGGGTTTTAAAAAACAGCAAAATTTATTTCTTCTTAGAAACTGTCAGAAAGCCATTGCGCGGGTTTTCTTTAACGACGCGGTCCTCTGGCAAGTCGCACGGCTCGCCTTTTTCGTTTTTCTCTACCTTAGTGAAAAAGTAGATGGTTTGCGGTTTGCCGCCGCGAAGTGTAACTTCAGTTTTGTGTAGATAATAAGTGACGCCCTTTGAATTCGTGTGCTTGTAAGCCATTGTTTTATACCTCCTATTAGTATTGGTTTACATCTGTTAGCTTATCGTAACCTGCATTGAGTGTCAACACTTTACACCCCTAGCTGTACCACTCAAGCAGCTCGATATTTATAGCGCAATAATAGGTGTAATATTACAAGGCTAATCAAACGCAGTACTATAACTACCAAAATCACTACCGCCAAAACTATCGACCAGCCAGCAAAATCAGGCGTCCAAAGCGGCGACGTATATTCGTGGCGGTATAGTTCAGTGTTGGGCAATTCTGGGTCTTTGAGTTTGTCAGAGGTGGGATATTTTGATAATTCGTTAACAAAGCATTGAATATAAGCCATCGACCAGCCGCTATATTGCGGGTGGCAAACTGCTTCAGCCTGAGCATGAACTCTTGCGTTCTCAGACGACGCCGCCGAAGCTCTCTTGATAGCCGCTTGCGAGTCGCGCTCATACTGATGCTGCAGATAAATCACGCCGCTGCTGGCATTCATATGCGTGGTTGAGTAATGCTGCAAATCTTGCAGACGATTAAATATTTGTGTTTCGTTGCCTGATTTGTCAGCTGTCGCCACAGCACTGCGGCGCTGTATCATGCCAACATTATTAATACGCAAAAAAGTTGCCGCTACAAAACACACCAGCACAAACAAAATCA
>JABCOE020000061.1 GCA_013333795.2 Candidatus Saccharimonadota bacterium
AAATTTTTGTCAGATTGAGTTTTGATTTTGAAATCGTCAGTTTTGAGCGGGTTGTTGGTGTTGAGGACGCGAGCAATGATGTCGCCGTTATCGTTGTCTTTGATGGTATTATTGTCCTGGTCCATCAGCCTGATGACTGATTTATATGACAAGCCGATGGCGTCTTGATTACCCCACCCAACTAGCTGCTGAGCTGCTGGATTGATCAAGGTGATGATGCCCTTCGCATCGACGGCTACTACCCCGTCGCCGATAGCGCTGATAACAATGTCAGAAGCTTGAGGGCCAGCCACGGTAGCTAAACTCTTGCGGATTGGTTCACTAGCGCCAACAGATTGGTGTCGGCGCAGCCACAGTAAACTTGCAGCTAGTAAGGGTGTAAATAGCATCATAGCCAATGCTGCTAATGACCCCAAGGGTGTCTGTTCAATAATAAAACGCTCCGCCACCGCGGCTGCAGCGGCGATGACAGCTGTCAAGAGGCCGTAAGTCCCGAGTAGTGGCCCGACAGCGATGATTGCCGCAAATAGCGCTAGGTGTGGCGTTCCTTGATTGCTAGAGGCAAAAACTAGCAGCCAGCCCGTTGCGGTCAACAAGATATAATTAATTAGCAGCGATTGGTAAAAGTTTCGCTTAACAGTAAAATATGATACCAAAGTAATTACGAAAGCAATCGCGGCTGATATTCCCGGTAGCGTAGACACATACAATGGGCTGTCTGGTGTTCTTCCACTACCAATAGCCCAAGCAAACAATCCAGCTATAACAGCGAGGACGAGCATAATTGCTTCGCTGGCGCGGTGATGCCAAAACCGATCAATATAGTTAGACGTGATGCCCCCTAATTTAGAGTTGCTTATGATTAGTATATATCGACAAGCCGTTTTGCTGCAACCCTCTGGTACGTTCTTTAAGATAGCTTTAAGGTAATTTGCTATAATAAGCTGCAGATATGAAGCAGATTTTCAAAACTACCCTACTTATGGCAATTCTGACAGGGTTGTTCATGATGGTTGGCTATGCGTTTGGCGGCCAGCAAGGTATGCTGATAGCATTAGGATTAGCGGCGGTGTCTAACTTTTTCATGTATTTTTTCAGTTCGTCGCTGGTAATCAAGATGCAAGGTGCCCAACCGCTGGGCAATCGTTACCCGCAGGTCGAGCGTATCGTCCGCGAGTTAGCAGCCCAAGCGAATTTGCCGATGCCAAAGCTTTATTACGGCGAGACGCCGATTCCTAATGCCTTCGCGACAGGCCGCTCGCCGCAGCATGCTGCCGTAGCGGTGACGACTGGTATCATGGACATTCTGAATGAGGATGAACTGCGGGCGGTTTTGGCGCACGAATTAGGTCATGTCAAACATCGCGATATGCTAATCTCGACCATCGCCGCGACGCTGGCGGGTGCGATTAGTTATCTGGCGCAGTTAGCCTTTCTATTCGGCGGATCGTCGGACGACGATGACGGCGGTAATGTCTTTGCGATGATTGCCTCGTTAATTTTGGCGCCTATCGCTGCGATGTTGATCCAGATGGCGGTATCGCGCAGCCGCGAGTATGCGGCTGATCAGTATAGCCACAGTATTCTCGGCACTGGCGATGATTTAGCGTCGGCGCTGATGAAGCTAGAAAACTGGAAAGCTAGCGTACCGCCGATTGCACCATCGCCAAGCCAAGAAGCTTCAGCTCATCTAATGTTTTCGAATATGTTCTCGCTGGGTGGCTTGCAAGCTCTCTTCTCGACTCACCCGTCGACCGAGGCGCGAATTGCTCGCTTGAAAGAATTAGACAAGTAGGCGTTGATGGCGGCCAAGCGTAAGTTCCGCGATCAAATCCTGCACAAGATGCTGCATATTCCCTATCGGCTGCGCGTCCGTTATAAACGTTTGCGGCGGCCATTCGCGGTGACTTATGTCTTTGTTCACGGTCTGGCGGATACTGGCGAATTGTGGCAGCCATTTCTCGAGAATGTACCAGCTAATTGCAACTATATCGTAGTTGATTTGTTGGGCCACGGCGATTCTTATCTGGCGCAAACACGGCGGATGTATAGTGCCCGCGAACAAGCCCGCCACCTGCTGGCTACCTGCTTGACGAATGGTTTGAGCGGTCCAGTAGTGTTGGTCGGACATTCGTTTGGCTCGCTGGTGGCGATTGAGTTCGCTAGTATGTATAAGGGTATTGTTAAGCGCTGTATCTTGGTGGCGCCACCGATTTACCGTGATAGCTCTCAGACAGGCGCGGCGCGATTACGCCAGGACAATCTACTACGTGAAATCTATCGCCAAGCGTTAAAAACACCCAAGGCGGTAGTGGCTGGCTACGATTTATACTCTAAGTTGGGGCTGGCTGGCTTCTCAGAAACGCAACTGACTCAGGATAATTTTAGCGCCTTTCGCGATACGCTGTTAGCTGGTATTATCAGCCAAAACGCTAGCCGCAAATTGGCTGAAACACGCATCGACACCGATATTATATATGGCAAACTAGACCCGTTCATCGTAGAGAAAAATCTAAAGCATATTGCCGAAAAGAATCAGCGAGTTACACTGTATTCGCTAACTACCGCCACCCACGCCATCCGCCAGCGCACGCGCAAAGTTATCGTTCGCTGCATGAAAAAAGCTGTTAAGCCAGAGTCTAAGTAGATTATTGAAACATTGTTGCAATAAACAAATCGCCGGCTACAAGGTAGATTTTGCAAACAAACTTAAACGCTATTGCTCATTGTTGCAAATAAGCCGAGATTTTCGCCTTGGCAGCGTTGACCGACTCGTCGGACGGAACCATCACGTAGAGCGGCGTGCTATTGTAGCTGTAGGTTAACTCCATCGCTCCCGGGCCGTCAACGTTGGTTGATTCGACCTTCCATGGGTGAATATCGTCGAGCTGCTTGCGGATAATCGACTTGATAGATTGCTCGGACAAATCCGTCTCGATAGAATCGCGGATAGTGCCGACAATCTGCGGCAATTTCACGGCGTTTTCAGTACGCGACAACTTGGCGATAATCGCCTCGATGACGTGCTGCTGATTGCGCCCGCGCTGGCGATCGCCTTCTGGGAAGCTGTAGCGCTCGCGCGAAAACTCCAAAGCTTGCCTGCTATCCAATGTGTTATATCCTTGATGGTAAGACTTAAAATCATAATCTGAATAAGCCTCAATTGGACCGATAGCGTCGATCAGAGTTACCAGAGAAGTGAAATTGATGCGGATATAGTGCTGAATATTAATACTATACAAATCCTCCAATGTCTTCACCGACATATCAACGCCGTACACTCCGGCATGCGTCAGCTTATCGCGCAAGCCTGTCGTGCCGTGCAGTTGCACATAATAATCGCGCGGCGTATTTACCAGTAGAATCGAATGTTTAGCTGGATTAACCACCATCAATATATTGACGTCGCTACGCGATACGGTAGATATTTTGCCAGCCGTATCAATGCCGCTGATGTAAAGAACATATGGCTTATCGACATTAATCGCCGAAGACTGTTTAGCAGCCTCCCCTTCCACGCGAATAGTCTGCAACACTACCAAATTATCGTGGAAAGTTTTATCAGCTTCTTCGATAATCGGCATATTAGCTTTGCGAATAGTTGCCAGCTGCAAGTCGCCTGATTCGAGTTTATTCTTAAGTTCAGCCAAACTATCCAGCGCTTGTTGATTGGCAGAAGTTTCATCCTTGACTGCCTTAGTCACTTTATTATAAAGCGGATCAGCAGAAAGCATCCCGACCGATTGAGCATTACTAAGCGACGTATTACGATCCTTATAGGCAGCAATCACATATTCAACATACGACGATTTCCTGCTCTGCACCGAAGACGTCAAACTATCAAAAGCTCGCGCCGTACTGATAACGTAAATATTCACAGCAGTAATCACCAAAGCCACCACACCAAGCGCAATCATCACGCCAGTATGAATATTACCAAAGCGCTTCTGACTCACCAATCCCCAGATTATAGCAGCAGTCACCACCCCATAAATCGGCAAACCAATCCACAAATAACGCTCAGGCACAATCCCCGCCTGCAAAACACTAACCACCAGCGCTATGAACGATAACAACAAAATACCAGCGACCATTCTTCGCAAGCCAACTCTTAGTTTAGTAGTTTTAGTAACTTCAGACACCATATCTTATATGTTATACTCTATTTTTTACTTTTTTGCAATATTCTTACAAAAATACTTATTATAAATACTCCAACTATTGCGGCGCAGCTATCTATCATAATATCGCGAATTTCACCGCTTCTACCGATGATAAATAGCTGGTGGAACTCATCGCTGGCAGCGTAAAGTGCGCAAACAATGATTGACAGCATAGCTGGGCGGTTAAATTTGAACTTGCTTAAATCCACCCGCCATAAGGCGTTAAACGTCAAAATACCCAGCACGAAATAAGCGAAGATGTGTGCACTTTTGCGAACCAAAAAAGTTAGTAGCTGCTGATCAATACTCGGTGCAATGTAGTGCAGTTGTTCGACAAACACGCCGCTCTGCCCACTAGAAACCGAAGCCGGCTGCTGCGAAAGCATGAAAATAACCGCCATCCAAAGTAGCGGAAGAAGCAGGTGGATTTTACGCATGACGCTTTACCAACTTCCTAAATATTTTAGTAAATAATTTTTTGAAATAGAGATATTCATCAGTATTGCGATATACTAACCATACTATAAAAAGTGGCACTATTATAGCAACAACGCCATCATAAATTAATTGCAATAGCGGGTTATTCATAGTAATCATCCGGCTTATTATAAACGATGAACCGATAGTGCAAAAGGCTAACGCAGTATTAATTAGTATATGTATAGCGTATTCTTTGTAGCTCTTATGAAACAATCCTTTGAATACGAATTTTGGGTAGCTATAGCAGTGTAGTATCATTGAACTTATAGCCGTACCTAAAAACACTCCTGGTAGCCCAATTATATAAACCAGTGCCAATGAAGCAACGATGTTAACTAACGACTCTACGACAGGCGCCAAGCGATCTTCGTAAAAAATACCTGCCGCTTCCTTAAAGTTACCAAATACCGACCTAACTAGCGTTATGTACAAGCTGAGAGATAATGCCACTACCACCCATGTATCAAGAACGAATCTTTCACCGAGCCACATACGTACCAGACTGCGCGACGCAACAAAGAATACGCTTACCGATATAATTGATAAAACCTGGTTCGCAAATTGCAATCGCAAGAATGTTGTGAAACTCTTTTTGCCGCCAATATCTACTAATAAATTACCAATACTCGCACGAACCGCATTAGATATCTGGCTGAATAGAGACTGTATTGCAACTTGTATAAGCTGGTAATTGCTATACAGACCGAGTGTTTGCAACCCGAGTGCGACAGAAATAATGATATTATCGGTCCCCATGACCACAAAAGCGCCAATCTTATGAAAGAATAATCCCCCTATTTGCTTGAATATGTCTTTTTTGATTGTTTTATTAATTGGTTTTGGCGACGCCGTTAGGGTATATTTTTTGTTAACGATTCTATTAATTAAAACATTTTCAGCTAGCGTCATAACGATAGAAATCGTTACAAACAGATAAAAACTTTTTGTACTAATCAGTGCTATAACTTTTACTATATTAAAAATAACGATTGCCGAGAGATGAATAATATTTATAATATAATTTTTTTGATCGGCGTATAGTAGCGATCGTTTGTACGACATCAAGTAAGACAATATACAGTTTATTACGAATAGTCCGTAGATAATGTATATATTGACAGACACGCTTGGATTGCCAGCTATTCCTGGTATAAAAGGTGCCAGGATAATTGCTGCGACTGCTATAATCGCGGCAATCGAGCGATAGCTTAGCTTATAAAAACGCATGAGTGACGACACGCTTGACATATCATTTTCATGCAGCGGCTTGTATAAATGAAATATAACCGCAGATCCAAATCCCAATTCGGCTACTGACAACATCGAGATGATATTAGTAAACAGACTGTTGAGACCTAGCAGTTGTACGCCTAGCGTTTGCACAAAGTAACGTTGCATGACAAAATTAGCAACAATCACAACTAGCCCTAGAATTACCGATACAATAACATTTTTTATGGAGTTACTTGTGCGCATATTAGTTACTTTTCTTTTTTGCAGAATGGTATTATCTTTGTCTACAGTATTAGCGTCCACGGGATTGTAATAATTTTATAGCAATATCGTAATTGATTAGCGCTATAGCAGCGACAATTCTGTACTTATAAAACATATTAAAATCACGCATAACTAATCCTGCATTCTTTAGTATGACCCTCTTTATAATAGCAGATCCCTTTACTGATTTATTTACGCTTGAATCAGAAGCTATTAGAACTGCTTCAATAAAATGACGCCCTACGGCTGCTTTTTGGAGTTTTTTGTTATTTGTTGTAGATAAAGCATCCTTAACGATAATATCAGTAGCAGTTAATCCACTTAGTCTTTTCTCATTGAATTCTTGGTTCATTGCACTCTTCGGGTTTGGTCTATAAAAATACAGTTTTTCATTCAATACTTTAATTATCTTAGAAGATTTTATTAATCTATAATTTAATTCAAGGTCCTCTGCTATCGATAAATCTATATTAAATAAGTTTTTTTCAACAGAACTGTAGGATATAATTTAGCATAAGGGCCGTTGTCAATTCCATAAGGGTACAATAATTTTATTAAAGCTTGGCTGCTGCCTATGGACTTTACGACAGGTTTTTTATATCCTAACACACGTTCTTCAAATTCATTAATTTTTTGCGTAGGTTTGCTAACTATTATGCACTCAGGATGAGTACATATAATTTGATTTACTAAACACTCCACTAAATATTTTCCAACTAGGTCGTCGCCATCCACGAAGGTTATATATTCTCCCCTTGCCTTTTTTATTCCTAAGTTTCGCGCTGCAGACACGCCCTTGTTTCGCTGCTTGTAGTATAAAATATTGCGATATCTTTTTTTCTTGTCTTTTATAATATTTTCAGATTCATCTTTAGAGCCGTCGTTAACAACAATAATTTCAATATTATCATAAGTTTGCTCGGCAACAGAGTCTATACACTCGCCTATATACTCTTCACAGTTATAGACTGGTATGACTACGCTTACCAAGGGCCTCTTATCAGATCTTTCGCCTTCTCTACTAGGCTTTAGTATAATTTTTCTGCGAAAAAATGCCACTATTCTGGTCGGCAATATACTAGACACAATAGATTTAATGATTACCAGGTAGGCTAGCACAGGGGCTTTAGTCAAATGGTAGTAATGCAAACGCGCCTTAATCTCGCCTCCGCGTGTTTTGAGCTTTCTCTTCGAATAATCCTCTTTATTAACCCTATAGTTCAATAACACTCTGTCAATCACAAAAAGACGAAACCCTTTCATGACTAACTCAAACCAAAGAGACAAGTCTTCTGCTCGTTTGTAATTTTTGTATCCTCCGACAGATTGAATATCTTTCTTCCTCATCATTACACTTGGGTGAATGATACTATCACCATATGCTAGCGACTTGGCTGTTTTTTCGCCAGGTTTTCCTAAAACCCCCGTAGTACTATTTTTTGAAAATTCATTCGCAAGCGTTCCTACAACGCTATACTCTTCATGATTTATCATAAACTTATATTGCTCCTCTAAGCGATTTTCGTCGGCAATATCGTCAGTATCCATTCTTGCCAAAATATCAGCTTTAGAGACGGCTATAGCTTTATTTAGAGATTTTACTAATCCTATATTTTCATCATTTTTAATAATTCTTATTCTTTTGTCTTTGTATTCTTTGACTATGCTACTTAAGTCATTTCTACCGCAATCATCAACTATAATAATCTCAATATCTTTGAATGTTTGATTTAAAATGCTCTCAATTGAGGCTCTAAGGTAATCTGGCGGGGTATTATATTCCGACATGATAACACTAATTTTTGGCTTGCTCATTAAAATCCTCCAAATATACTCTGATAAGGAAATATATCAGAGCCTTTTAATACAAAATATTGCATAAAGAACATAATCAAACCATACAGTAATACTAGTAATAGAATAGGTCTCTGCACCTGTCTTGTAAATACTTCCGTTATAGAGGGGATGAATAGCAAAGAAAACACAGAAAAATACATTGCAAACCGGCTAATATCAACCGACGACAAACCTATTACTAGCATAGTAATCTCTAGAAATGACATTGCTATGAATAGTCTTGAGTAAGCTAATTTGTGGAATTTGCCCATAATTATGAGAGTTAAAAAGACAGAGAATATGATAAATTTTAGCATTAACATACTGCCTGCTGCGGCGTTGGAGATAGATGAGTACTGAGAATAATCTGAAAATATAGAGCTCTGCATAAATGTTGAAAATATAGCTGAACCGCCTAATAATATAGCAGTCCCTACGATAAACATTGAGAATATTTCACGAAACTTAAAATTAGTTTTATATATAAACATAAGTATAGCTGGTAAAAATACTAACAAAATTAGAGAGCTCTTATGCACAAGAACTGCTGCGATAAATGGTATAATCGCCGCTATATTCTTGCGTTTATATAATAAACTGACCGATAAAAACACCATAGACATAGCTGCTAGCTGTCTAACCGCATTAAAGCTTACTGGAAAAATCACTAATAAATATAGCAGATAGGCAGTACTGGGATGTTTCAGATTAAAGTTCTTAATGCCGTAATATATCGGTAATATAGTTAGCGCGGAGAAAGCAGTAAACATGAACCAAGAATCAAGATTGAGGGCGATTCCTATGTTAGATATAAAGTATATACCCAATTCTGTTGGACCGTATGTCATATAACCTTTTAGGTCTAAGTTAGGAACTATTCCGTTGTAAATATTTTCATAGTTCTTAAAGTCAGTGCCAACATTATAACGAAGACCCGACGCCAGAATTGGGATCAGCAAAGATATCAGTAAAAATAGCCTATTTTTTCTTTTTTGGCCAATTCGCATAAGTACAGCAGAAGCCAAAAAGATAGATATGTAAAAAATCAGACTTTCTTGCATAGCGTTTCTTTATATATTTTATTAATTTTCACTGATATATTATCTATCGAGTAAATCCTTACTGATTTTTTTAAAATTTTATTATTCCTAGTTTTCTGTATGCCTTCTATGAATTCACCTTCATTAAATCCAACCACAAACCCATTCACGCCGTCCTCCACTAACTCAGTTGCTCCGCGGCATTTGGCAGTAACTACTGGCAAACCAGCAAACATTGCTTCGATCAGATGGACGGGCAGACCTTCTCGGTGACTAGCCGATACAGATAGGTCGGACATTTGTAGTAATTGCGGGATGTCAGAACGGTAGCCTAAAAAGTGCACATTCTTAGCCACGCCTAGGTCATCGGCAAGTTTTTTATGGTAGCCATTTAGATTATCTTTGCCAGCCAGCAGTAAGTGTACTGATTTATCTTCTTTATTGATTTCGTGCAACACATGTAGTAGTAGGGTTTGATTTTTATTTTTATTCAATTCTGCTGGGTAAATCATCACGAAGTCGTCTTTTTTAAGACCGAGTGATTTGCGGAGTTCTAGCTTTTGCTTGGCAGTGAGCTTCGGTTTGAAACGCTTCGGATCAACACCCACGCCTGGCATGTATATAACATTTGTCTTGAATTGCTTTTTAGCGCGATGATAATCCTCTTTATTGATAGTAATAAGCGTGTCCGTGTGGCGAGCCATCAGGCGCTCAACTGGATAATAAATTAGCCAATTTAACAGAGGTGCGCCTTTGAAAAAGTGAAAACCATGGGCCGTATAGATAATTTTAGTACCGTTTTTACGAGCCTTTTTGGCAGCCAGCCGCGTTACCACGCTACCCATCGGCGTGTGAGTGTGAATGATGTCGTAGTTTTCTTGGTTGATAATCTTTTTCAACTGTCTGTAAGCGGTAATATTACTCAGTTTGAACGGGCTTCGCGTAAATGGTACAACAAATGACTTATCGCAATCCAGAATCTCTTCTTCGCCCATCGACGCGTAATGGACTTGCCAGCCTTTTTCGCTCATCATATGCATGAACGGACGGTTGAATTTTTGGAAGTTTGCAGTGTGTGACGTGAACAATATCTTCTTTGAGCTTTTTCTATTTTGATGCATCGTTAATTCCAATACTTTCTTGTTCGCTTCCCTCTCGGTTGCCCGTTCTTTTCAGCACTATGGCGATTGTTTTGAGGAATATTTTAATGTCCGTCTTTGGACTTACGCTATTTACGTATTCACCGTCTAGGGTGGCTTTATCTATATCGTCTAACTCGTCGCGGCCATTGACCTGTGCTCATCCAGTGATGCCTGGTTTTAGAGAGTTAGCATCGTGCTTGTCGCGCAAAGCTATCAGCGATTTTTCTGCCAAAATAACTGGACGCGGTCCAATAACACTCATATCGCCTAGCAATACATTGAATAATTGAGGCAGGTCGTCGAGAGATAATTTTCGCAAGATTGCGCCAAATGGAGTAATAAAGTTAGAAGCGTTTGAAAAACTGTTAGTCGGCATGTTTTTTGGAGCTTTTACCGACATCGTGCGGAATTTGTTGATAGTGAATGGCTTTTTGTCTTTGCCGTAGCGTTGATGGCGAAAAAATACTGGCCCTGGCGACGTTAGTTTTATGGCTACGGCTATGATTAGCATAGGTACAGACAATATTATTAATGCGATTACGGAGAAAAGCATGTCCATGAGGCGCTTTCCGTATTTTTGATACATTGTTTCGGTTTCCTTAGCGTTGTTTAATTATATTTTGCAATCTTTGGTTTCGTCTGAGCGATTAGCTGTGATTTTCTGTAGTCATAGATGAAGAACAGTACGATTACGGTCAGTGCTACCGAGGCGGCGGCAACTAAGCCGATTTGCTGCAGCGGCTTGATATTCGACGGGCTGTTTGGGGTGTCGGCCGAGTCGACGACGCTAATTTTCACAGAGCTGTTACCGTAAAGCGATTTGGACTGCTTTTCAAATTCTTGTATGGCTGATTCTAAAAGCGCTTTGCTAGTTTTTGGATTAGAGGTGCTCATCGATACATTGATGATATCGGTGTTTTTAACGTTTTCTGCTGTAGTATTGCCAGATAGGGTTTTATAATCTTCCGAATAATCGTTGTTCGTAATAACCGGATCAAGTACACGGCGCGACGTGAATAATTTTACATAGTTATTGAGAGTCACTGAACCCTGATTACTACTCGAATGGTCGGCACCAACCAGCAGGATAGTCGCTGAGCTTTTGTACTGTGGCTGCTGGATAAAATAAGTATAGGTAATGCTGATAATTGCGCCAATCATAGCAGCGATAGCGATGGTTAGCCATCTTTTGGCATAAAAGCGCAATAAATCGTAAAGATTAATCTCTTCCATAGAGCTCCCTTGAAGTTATTTGCAATGTATTACTCTTTCTATTGTAGCATAAATTTCTCTTTTTGTAAATATTATCGTGGGATAGTGCTAAGGCTTTTATGATTATTAAGCCATACCTAGCTTAGATAGACCTTTATAACGCTTATGCTTGTTACGCTTATGCAAAGTTTGCTATTATTTCTGTAGGGCGCTAAGGAGGGTGCTTATGAAAATTAGAGGGTATGATATTACAGAGAAAAGAGTGGCAGCCGTTTGTGCGGTTGTATTGCTAGTGGTTTCACTGTTTGCAGCTGTCAAGCAAACAAACGCAGCGGCTGATACAGAGAATTTACTAAGAAGTAAAGATCAGCAAAAAAGTTCTAAATCGGTTGAGCAGAAGATGAAAGTCAAGTCGGATGACAGTACTGTTCAGCAACTCGTGCCGCAGAAAAATAATGCTAATGCCGCTAATGCCAACAAAGATGCTGGGGCCGCCAAGAAAGCTACTGGCAGCCAAGAGCAAAGTGATAAGAATGAGACAGAAAAGAAAAATAAACCAGACGATAAAGCCGCGCAGTCGTCTGTGAATAAGTCGAAACCCCAGTCGGGCAGCTACACTTACGCTGTGCAAGACGGTGATTCGTATGCGACGATTGTTCGTCGCGCTATCAGCGAGCATGGCGGCTCAGGATTAAATCCCGCACAGAAGATTGCTGCCGAAACCAAGTTAGCAGAACAAGCCGGTTGGCCCGAGGTAGACACTGGACAAACCATAAAAATCGACAGTGCTGTCCTATCGCAAGCTGTCAGCTTAGCTCGATCAATGACAGCCGACGAACAGCAGTCATGGCAGGCTTATGCTGATGGGGTTATTTGGTAAGAGCTATTTGATTTAACTGTTGTTTCTGGCTTATTGTCAGGCTTAGCTATAGTATTCCTCTGGTTGCTAGATGGTTAATCAGAACATTCATCGGGGCGATGGTGTTTGGTTTTTTGGCGAAGGCGCAAGATAGTTCGGTGCAACCTAGTAGTATCGGCGGATTATTGAGGTGGTTTTCTACATAGTCGTTTATCTCTACTCTATCAAACTTAGCTATTCTTTCTACTTTCTCTAGTGCTAATTGCGGTACTGCCCGTCCGGCGATTAATGCACGAATTATTGTCTCTAGCTCTTGTCTTTCGTTATCATCTGGCGTTAGCACGGTTACTCCAACAGTTTTTAGCGGCTTATCGTATAGTCCGGTGCGGATGGTTGTCGGCGATGCTAGCAGCCTAATTGTTTTATGATGGCGGCTAACATAATCAATTGTGGCATCTACCATGGAAGTTATGCGAATATTCAGCTGCCGTTCAATATCTGGCTGTAGTAAATGCGCGGTATTGCAGGCAATATGTTTTTCAGTTCGTTTATGATAATTTCCAAGGCTTCGCTGCGCCGCGATTCGTTGGCGATAAAATCAGGAACTGGCAGCGACAAGTGAACGATGTACGGAAAATCCGTGCCGTCTCTTGCGCCGTTTGCTGATGCTCGCCGAATTATTCGCCGGTGTAGCTCCAAGCTTGCCTGCGGTCCCATGCCACCAATGATAATCATTCTCTGTTTCATGATTCCTCCTTTGGTTATATAAAAAAGGCCGCGCGCGGCCTCTAGTCATGGTTGGTATTTTCAGAAGAAATTTACGAACAATTCAACAAGCCGCGACGAAAACGCGTGCTTTGCCAGGCGGTGCTGATGAATTGCCGTTTTATGGTCATGGGGTGATTATAGCGCTGGCGGGCGAAATATGCAAATACCTATAACTTTGCTTTATGATACGCCCGCAGAATCGCTTTCAAACTAACGTTATGTCGGAAATCTGCACTGTCAACCTTATCCAAGTGAATTCATTCCGGCTTTATAAAATTGCGTTAACCAGCCCACTTTATGAGCAGTATTATCGATTTTACTTCTTTAGTTTCTTATCCTTCAGCTTCA
>JABCOE020000062.1 GCA_013333795.2 Candidatus Saccharimonadota bacterium
GAGCAATCTCGTTAAGTTCTCCGCCAGTAGCAATGATAGCAATTTGGCAGCCGTGTTCAATCGCCTGCTTGAGGCATGATAGAGTTTCCTCGGTGTTACCAGAATGGCTGCTAGCGATAACTAAGGTATTGTGATCGGCGTAATGCGGCAAACCGTAGTCCTTGACGACGTCGAACGGAATTGATAGCGTGTCGTTGAGCAGCGACTTAGCGAGGTCGGCCGCTAGCGCCGAGCCGCCCATGCCAGCGACGATGATGTTGCGCAGCTCGCGGCCGTCGTGCTCGGCATCGCGCAGTTGGCAGTCAAAATTTGCTTGTTGATAAAGCTTAGCTGCAACTTCGAGAGCGCCCCCGTTGTCTCTTTGCTTCAAAATATTAGAGTCATCTAGCATGTAAAATCACCTTTCTCTTGCGATATTTCCTATAACTATGATACAGTATATACTAAATAAAGCATAAAAGTAATGAAGAGGGTGGGCACATGGATATAAAACCGCAAACAACGCAGCCAATTAGCGACGATCAGGATCTCGCTAAGGTTTTGGCTGGCGTAAGTAACGGCGCGAGCGCAACGAGCGCGCAGCCGGCAGCACCGTTGCCGCCGCTGCCTGATTTGCCGCCAGAGCCAGCGCCGGAGCCAGAACCAATGGCACAGCCAACGCCAGCTAAAGCGTCAAACACGGTTGTGCCAGCAGCCAACAGTGATCTTGATAGCGTCAAGAACGAAGCCATCAAAGAGCTTCGACCGCTGGTGGACAAGCTCAATATCTCTGCCGAAGAAAAATTTGACACTTATTTGCTATTGATCCGCTCGACGGACGATAAAACCTTGATTGCGCCGGCGCATGAAGCCGCCAAAAATATTGCTGATGAATCTCGCCGCGCTCAGGCTTTGCTTGATGTCATTAAAGAGATTGATTTCTTATCAAACCCGCAGCCGTAATAGATTTTCTCTGTTAACCACGCGATAACGCCTCCGTAAGCCCTCCTCGGAGGTGTTATACTATAGTTATGACTATTCGTTTTGCAACTGATGATGAAATCAACCGCTGGGATGATCTAGTGGTTCATAACAGCGATCGCGGCAATATGCTACAAGGGTCGGTCTTTTTAAATTTGAAACGGCTAGCTAATTGGCGGCCGCGTTTTATTATCTGCGGCGAGTTAGCAATTGGCGCTATCGAAAAGTATATTCCCTTGTTCGGCAAAGTGTGGTATATCCCGAAAGGTCCGGGCGTAGCAACCGCTAGCGAGTTAGCTTCAATAGTGCCGGTGCTGCGCGATTTTGCTCGCCAGCAAGGCGTTTTTACTATCAAAATTGAGCCGGAATTACTGCGTGGCACCGATATTTCCGCGATTGAACTATTGCCTACTCGGCCGATTCAATACAATGCCTCGACCGTGGTGGTTGATTTACATAGTGATCTTGATACAATCCTTAAGGATCTGCCGCAAAAGGGCCGCCACGCTATTCGCCGCGCTGATCGCGACGGTGTTGTCATCAAGCGGGTGCCAGTCAATGATGAAACTTGCCAGGCGATGTATGATTTGTTCAAAGAAACGGCCGATGGCGCTGGCTTTACGATTCGTTCGCCGCAAAACTACCGCGAATTCTACCAGCAATACGCTGATGCCGGCCAAGGCCAGCTATTTTTCGCCTATTATCAAGATCAGCTAGTGGCTGGTGCTTTTGCAGTGATTTTGGGTACTAAAAGTACTTACAAAGACGGCGCTTCGGTTCGCAAGCGTACGGCCTACGGCGCTAGCCACCGCCTGCAATGGGAAGTAATCAAATGGGCTAAAGAGCACGGCTCGCTTGAACACGACCTCTGCGGTACGCCAGCTTCCGATGAAATGAGTAACCCGAATCATCCGCGCTACGGCCTGGGGCGCTTCAAAACTAGCTTCAATAAGCATATCACTGACTATATTGGCGCTTTCGAGATTCCAGTTTCGCCTATTAAGTCGCGGCTTTGGAGCAAATATATCGAACGATTAGTGCGCCGATTATACTTCGCCCGGCATCATGAATCATACTATTAGGCCACTTAGAAGCATTCTCAGCTCTAATCGTCGCTACTTAGCTTTAATATTCAAAATTGCTTGCCGCACTGTTTCGATTTCGTTCCAAGGGTGAGCTCCGTCGGCGCGTTCAATAGTTTTTTCGTGTCCTTTACCTAGGAATATAACAGTATCTTTTGAGCTGGATACTCGCGAGACGGCGAAATTAATGGCCGCAGTGCGGTCTGATATTAGGAAGAGATTTTCCTCGCGTTTTTTGCCAGCTTTTTCAGCGCCCGAGGCGATTTGCGATAGTATGGTATTGCCATCGATATCGCGATCGTCTTCCTCGGTTAAGACAATCTCATCGGCGTATTTGCCAGCGATTTCGCCCTGGATGGCGCGTTTAGCTTCGTCGCGGCGGCCAGCCGAGCCGAACAATACCACTAGCTTGCCTTTTGTTGTGTTTCTAACATCACTCAACAATCGTTCGAACGAGTCTGGCGTGTGCGCGAAATCAACAATCGCCGAGAATGGCTGTCCAGCGTCGACCACTGTCATGCGGCCTTCTACGCCCGCTAAAGCGGCAATTCCCTGTTCAATTTGGGTTTTGGTTAAGCCAACCTCGCGGCCAACGGCAGCCGCCGCTAGGCTATTATAAACATTGAATTCGCCTGGAATATTAACATGAATGTGGTAAGAATCGCCATCAATTAATGCTATGTAATCACTGCCGTGGGCGCTCAAATTGATATCTTGCGCCCGCCAATCGCCAGATTTGAGGCCGTAGCTGACCGATTGTTTGACGGCTTGGCGGAAAGTTTCAGCGGACGGATCGTCGGCGTTAATGACACCAACGCGGCTGGCTAGTTTAAATAGTTTGGTTTTGGCAGCCAAATAGCGCTCAAAAGTTCTGTGATAGTCGAGGTGCTCGTGCGTAACGTTAGTCATGACGGCAATCTCGATTGGCACGCCAAAAGTACGGTGCTGGGCTAGCGCGTGGCTAGTCACTTCCAAAACTACCCATTCGACATTTTGTCTCTTGAATTCTGCTAATCGTTTTTGTAGCAGCGGCGCTGAAACTGTTGTCATATGAGCAACTTGCGGCGTAATATCGTTGCCGACACCGTAAGCGACAGTAGTCATCAACCCTGCTTTGATGCCAGCTTCAGTTAGCATTTTGTGGATCATGAAGCAGGGCGAGGTTTTGCCATTGGTGCCAGTCACTCCGATGACGCGCATATTGTGCGCTGGATAACCGGCCTTGGTGGCAGCGGCAGTAGCTGTCAATAGATGATAAGTTGGCTCAATTGATTGGTATAAACTAGCGGGAATGGCCTTTTTCAAAGTTTTCTTGAGTGAATTCATACCGATATTATAGCATCGACCTCTTGGCGGTGGTACAATTAAGTAGATGAATGTTTTGGGAATTGAATCAAGCTGCGATGAAACCGCGGCAGCTATAGTTGAGGACGGTTTTCGGATGTTGTCAAATGTGGTACAGTCGCAGATTGACATCCACGCGCATTTTGGCGGCGTGGTGCCCGAAATTGCGGCGCGCAGCCATATCGAGGCTATCGGCCCAGTCGTCGACGAAGCTCTCGCTCAAGCGGATTGTACTTGGGACGACGTTGATGCTATCGCCGTGACCTACGCGCCAGGTTTAATTGGTTCGCTGCTAATTGGCTCGCTAGCAGCGCGAACGTTAGCAATTTTACATCGCAAACCGCTCTACCCGGTGCATCACGTCGAGGGACATGTCTACGCCAATTTTATTACCGAGCAAGCGCCCGGGCCTATTCAGCTTGCCTTACCGAAATCTCAGCCGCGCTTTCCCCTTTTGGCCTTGATTGTCTCGGGCGGACACACGCAGTTGGTGCTCTTTCGCGGCCACGGCGATTATCGGCTGCTGGGACAAACTCAAGATGACGCTGTCGGCGAAGCTTTTGACAAGGTGGCCAAAATTCTCGGCCTGCCCTACCCTGGCGGCCCGTCGATTGCGCGCGCGGCTGAGTCGGGTAATCCTGATAAATACCATTTACCCAAAGCCAAGCTCGACAGTCCTTATAATTTTTCGTTCTCTGGCCTCAAGACAGCTGTTCTAAGGGCCGTGCAGCACGAAGTGGGCAAAGACTTCACTTTTCCATCGCACGAGCTCCCAGGGCTTGTCACGAGCTCGCAGCAGCACGATTTTGCAGCTAGCTTCCAGAAAGTAGCCGTCGAAACGCTAGTTGAGCGTACCTTGCGTGCCTTTCAGGACTTTCGACCGCAATCGGTGGTAATTGCTGGCGGCGGGGCTGCCAATCAAGAACTGCGCCGCCAACTGCGCCAGAAACTACCGATTAACATTGAGTACGCGCCGATTCAGCTGTGTACCGATAATGCGGCAATGATTGCGGCGCTGGGTTATCAGCAAGCTCGACTTAGTACTCCAGCCGATCCGTACACTCTCGAGGTAGTTCCTAGCCTATCAATGGCCAAAACCGCCTGGAATAAGACCGGAGCGTTGTAAATGCCACAACTATTTACCTCTGTTGATAACGATGAATTGATCAATATTTTGAATGGCGGCGGTATTGGCGTACTGCCTACCGACACAGTTTATGGCCTTGTAGCACGGGCCGCTGATCCAGCAGCGATCCAAAAAATGTACGACACCAAGAAGCGCGCTAGCCAACCAGGAACGCTAATCGCTAGTTCAATTAATGATTTGGCGAAATTAGGGCTAGACTCTAATCAGTTATCATTAGCAGCTAAGTTTTGGCCCGGTCAAATCAGCGTGGTTGTTAATGCCGATAATGTCGCTACTTATCTCAAACAAACGCGAGATAACTTGGCTGTGCGCATTCCCGACGACCCTTCGCTGTCGCGGCTTTTGGCACGGACTGGCCCGCTGATGACTACTAGCGCTAATCTGCCAGGCCGGCCAATTTCGTCGACAATTGCTGAAGCTAAAGCCTATTTTGGCGACAAGGTCGATTTTTATGTCGACGGCGGCACTATAACTAATAATCAGCCGTCAACCATTATCGGCCTTGATGAGCATGCAAATATCGTTATATTTCGTCGGGGGGCTGTTGATATTGATCGGTTATTTACCGAGTAATTTTTTGGTGCTGCGGATAGCTCTTTTAGCTAGCGGTAACCCATGCCGCCAAACTGGATAAAATGGACTCATCGGATAATCATAAGTACCAGCTAATTTATTCTCATGGCTAGCGAAGCCGCGCTTGAAGTTGCTAACACCGTCGTTGAGCAGGCCGTTCATATCGTAGCGCTTAATTCCCTGCCGTTTACATTCGGTGATAGCGTGCCATTTTAGCGCGTAGTTAGCGCGCAAAGCTTGGCCGCGATCGTTCATACCGCCGTATAGCTCAAATGAAGTTTCGGGACTAGTTGCTAGCCAGAGAAATGATACCGGGCGATTGTCTTCGTAAGCAGCAAAAATCTGCGAGTTCTCCCCTAGTTTGTCATGAATATCGTAATAGTACTGGTCGTCGTGCAGAGCAAATTTAGCGCGTTTAGCAGTCTGCCGATAAATTTCGAGGCAAGCAGCGATGTCTTGGCGGGTTTTTATCGGTTTGATACTAAGTCCAACCCGGCCAGATTTACGGATATACTGGCGGGTTTTTTTAGTCATCGCGGCTAGCAGCTCTTCGGTTGTGTTAGTCAAATTCAAAATCAAAGTATGCGATAGCAAAATATTGTTTGGAGATTGACGCCAACCTTTGGCGCGGAGTAGGTTTTCAGTATCTGGCTCGATAGTTAGTACGGTGCATGGCAGATGATGCTTCACGTAATTAACAATTGCCGCCAAAATATCCTCTTCCCTGCCTTGTTTACAGACTGGTCCGCGCGGAATGTAACACAGTTGATTAAGCGGTTTAGGTAGGTTTCTCAGTAATATTTGCGCAGCACCAATTGTTTTGTTGTCATCAGCTATAGTAATTCGCTGAACGCGCCAATTGTGAGCGGCTTTTACCTCACCCCATCCCCAGAGTTGCAGCGGATGCCCGCCAAGTGTAGTTATAGTCTTGTTCCAAGCAGCTTTTTTGTCGCACAGTATTGTATTAATCATATGTTTAGTATACATCGTTTGTGTTATAATAGGATAGAACACAAACACGTGGAATAAAAACAGCAAGAGGTGAGGAATGGCAAACTGTGGAATTGCTATGCTTGGTTATTTTGCTAATTTTCACGTGAAATGAATTGAGAATGAAATGAGCTTAGCTAAAACTTATACTCCGAACGAATATGAACCGTCAATTTACGCCTTGTGGGAAGAATCTGGCGTATTTAAGCCGAAAGGGCAGGGCCAGCCGTACGCGATTGTGATGCCGCCGCCAAATGCTAACGGCAATTTGCATGTCGGGCACGCTTTAGGGTCGGCAATTCAAGATATTTTAGTACGTTATCACCGTATGCAAGGCTATGATGCTGTATATATACCGGGGGCTGACCATGCTGGCTTTGAAACTTGGGTAGTTTACGAGCGCGAGCTAGAAAAGCACGGCCAGACGCGCTTTGACTTCAATCGCGAAGAATTATACGCGCAGGTATGGGATTTCGTAGCTAAACGCCGCGGCGATATGGAATTACAACTGCGGGCGATTGGCGTGGGCGCTGATTGGGACGATTTGGTATTCACGCTCGACGACAAAGTTATCAAAACTGTCTACGATACTTTTGAAAAGATGTGGCAGGACGGCTATATTTATAGGGGCGAACGCATCGTTAATTACTGTACGCAGCATCAGACGAGTTTTTCGGACTATGAGGTTGTTCACAAAAATGAAAAAGGGAAGTTGTGGGAAATCGCTTATCCGCTAATCGATAAAGTTGGCGAAATCGTTATCGCTACGACGCGTCCCGAGACGATGTTTGGCGACGTAGCCGTAGCGGTCAACCCAAACGACGAGCGCTACAAAGACCTTGTCGGCTGCAAAGTGCTGCTGCCGATTGTCAAGCGCGAAATCCCAATCATTGCTGACGATTATGTTGATCCAGCTTACGGCACTGGTATGGTCAAAATTACACCAGCACACGACCCGAATGACTTTGAGGTAGGCAAGCGCCACAACTTGGAGTTAGTCCAGGTAATTGATTTCGACGGCAAAATGATCAATGTGCCAAGTCAATTTGTCGGTATGACGGCGCTAGAAGCTCGTAAACGCGTTTTAGCAGCGCTTGAAATAGACGAATTGCTGCGCGGCGAAAAAGATATCGAACACCAGGTTGGGCATTGCTACAAATGCGGTTCGGTCATCGAGCCGCTTGCCAAAGAGCAATGGTTCGTCAAAATGCGCCAATTGGCCGATAACGCTATCGCGGCGATTGAGCGCCAAGAAGTGACGTTTACCCCTGAAAATAAAGGCGATGTTGTCATTAAATACCTCAAAGACATTAAAGATTGGAATATCAGCCGCCAGATACCGTGGGGCATTCCGATTCCAATGTTTCAGTCCAAGACCAATCTGGACGATTGGCGCTACAGCACCGAAGTCGATAAGAAAGAAATCGTTGTAGATGGTACAACGTATCGCCGCGAGGAGGATACGCTTGATACTTGGTTCAGTAGCGGCCAATGGCCGTATATCACTACCGATTATTTGGATGTTGGTAAGCTAGCCAAGTATTATCCGAATACCGTCATGGAGACAGCAGGCGATATTTTGTTTGCATGGGTAGCGCGGATGATTATGCTGGGCTTGTATCGGACTGGCCAGGTGCCGTTCAAGCATGTGTACTTGCATGGCTTAGTGCTTGATGAAAAGGGTATCAAGATGAGCAAAAGCAAGGGTAATGTCATCAATCCGATGGAGACAGTGGCGAAATATGGCTCGGACGCGCTGCGTATGGGTATCATTGCTAGCCGCAGTGCCGCCCAGCCGCAGGCGTTTAATACTGGCAAGGTGGTAGCAGCCCGTAATTTCTGCAACAAGCTGTGGAACATTGCTCGCTATACTGAAAATTTGGTTGGCGACCGCACGCCAGCGGTCAGCCCGCAACTACAATCGCTGGCTGACCACTGGATTGCTCGCCAACTAGACGAGGCAGCACAGTCGCTAGATCGGCAGATTGCGACCTATCATTTTGCCGAGGCTGGCGAGACGATTTATCACACCGTTTGGGATGACGTAGCCGATTGGTATATCGAGGCTAGCAAAGTTGAGCAAAATATCGACATGAACGCGTATGTTTTAGACACAATTTTGCGGTTA
>JABCOE020000063.1 GCA_013333795.2 Candidatus Saccharimonadota bacterium
CCAATAACCACTAGACCGCCCAGTTCTTTGACGCCCGGCCCGAGTTTGATATCGGTGCCGCGCCCAGCAATATTAGTAGCTAACGTAATCGCGCCCTTTTCGCCAGCATGCGAGATAATCTCTGCTTCGCGCTCGTTGTTCTTGGCATTTAGAATTTCGTACTTAATACCTTCGCTATCCAAATATTTGGCGATCATTTCGTTTTTAGCGATTGAACCAGAGCCAACCAACACCGGACGGCCTTCATCGTGATATTCTTTGATCGCTTGAGCTACTGCTTTCAGCTTGCCTTTCTCGGTCTTGTAGATTAAGTCCTGATGGTCCTGGCGAGTAATCGGTTTGTTCGGCGGCACCACCACTACGTCAAGCGAATAAATTTGTTGAAACTCTTCAGCCTCAGTGAAAGCAGTACCGGTCATACCGCTAAGTTTTTTGTACAGTCGGAAGTAATTCTGAAAGGAAATCGTCGCTAGCGTCATGCTTTCCTGCAATACTGGTACGCCTTCTTTGGCTTCAATCGCCTGGTGCAAGCCTTCGCTATAACGGTTACCTTGCTTGAGCCGACCAGTGTGCTCGTCAACGATTATCACCTCGCCGTCGTTTGTCACCACATAATCTTTGTCGCGATGAAATAGCGTTTGCGCCCGCAAAGCTTGATCCATATGATAAACGCTACGCACATACTCTGGCGTGTATAAGTTTTTTATACCCAGCATTTTTTGAACCTTCTCGACACCTTCGTCAGTAAGCGCCACCTGCTTGCGCTTCTCTTCTAAGGTATAATCCTCTGGCGTCAACTTCGCCGCAATCTTGGCAAATTGATAGTAGCTATCAGGATTTTCAGCGGCCGGCGCGCTAATAATCAGCGGCGTCCGCGCCTCGTCGATCAGAATCGAGTCTACTTCGTCGACAATCGCAAAATTCAAATCGCGCTGGCGCACCAGCTCGATATCGTTAACCATGTTGTCGCGCAAATAATCAAAGCCGAATTCATTATTAGTACCATAAGTAATATCTGCCTGGTAAGCCTCTTTACGAGTGCACGGACGAAGCTTTTTCATGCGCGGATCAGTATGCGCCTCATTGTCATAATTTTCGTCGTACAAGAATGAAGCCTCGTTGATAATCACGCCGGTCGATAAACCTAGCGCATCATAAATCTGCCCCATCCAGCCGGCATCGCGCTGCGCCAGATAATCGTTGACAGTCACAACATGTACGCCTTTACCTTCGAGCGCATTCAAGTAAGCTGCTAGCGTCGACATCAAAGTTTTACCCTCGCCAGTCTTCAGCTCGGCCACGCTACCCTCATGCAATACCATTGAACCAATCAGCTGCACATCGTAATGGCGCGCGCCGATTGTTCGATCGGCCATCTCGCGCACCACCGCAAAAGCGTCTGGCAAAATCGTATCAAGCGTCACAGATTTCTTCTGCAAACGCTTGCGCAAAACATCGGTTTGGCCAGCCAATTCCTCGTCAGATAGTTTCTTGTATTTCGGGCCAAGCGCATTAATTTCGTCGACTTTCTTTTGTAAACGCCGCAAAATCCGCTTCTGCGGGTCACCGAAAACCTTCGTCAGAACCTTCTGTTGTGTTATCGCCATAACGTCAAATTTCCCTCACTTTCAGGTATTTTCCAAAAACTCCCCTAATTATAACTGTTTTCGGGGAGTTTTGGAAGAGGCTGCTACTAAATCGCTACTGCGTTTCGCGGTCAAAACCGCGTTTGAACCGCGCTAGTATATCGCGCCGGCCAACGTGAGCTAACAAATTTTGCTTATACTTGCGAAGCTGCCCGGCTAGCTTGCGCTCGACGATATCAGTTGCTGCCATAACATTCATTGTCGAATCTTTGGCTTTAATAACCTGATCCGGCACATTAATAATCACTTCGACTTCATATTTGTTGCCGTTATCGCGATTGACTTCCTCGATTTTCACCGAAGCACTCATAGTTTTGCGAGCATGCCGCGTCACTAAGCGATCTAATCTGCCGATTTTCTTGCTAATATACTTTTTCGTCAGTTCATCCAAAACGTAGCCGCCTACGCCAGTTATATCAATATCTGCAATCACTTTGACCCCTTTCGTTAAACCGATAATGTATTTTAATTATAGCATTTAGCCGCGGTGAGCGCTACCAATCGCCTCAGTAATATTCTGAAAGCCATCGCGGTCGAGCAGCTTAACCAGGCCTTCGTTAATTTCGCCGACAACCTGCGGCCCCTCAAACATTAGCGCCGTCACCATAGCCACCAGGCTCGCACCAGCACAAATCTTCTCGTAAGCATCCTCGGCAGTAAACACGCCGCCGACACCGATAATCACAAAACGATCGCGGTATTTGGCATAAGTTTTGAAAATTAAGCCAGTAGTAAGCTCCCGCGCCGGCTGGCCGCTGAGATTTCCCCTGATCTCGTTATCTAGCAATTTCGAATTACGCAGCGCCGAGCGGTCCTTGACTAGATTGCCAATCGTTAAACCAGCAATCTCATGCCGATCAATTACTGCTAGCAGCTTCATAAATTCCGGCCACTTTTTGTCTGTCGGCATCTTAACGAAAATTGGCCGCGTTAAGCGCAAGTCATCTACCGCCGTCAATAATTTATCCAGCCGTGCTGGCGTCGTAAACGGCTCGCCGCCATAAGTATTCGGACAGCTAATATTGATTTCGTACAACGGCGCGCAACCAGCTGCCTCTAGCTGGCGCAAACTTTGGCAATAGTCGGCAATCGCTTCGCTATCGCTAACATTTTCGGGATTATTGGTTTTAGCAACTGACACGCTCAACGGGAAATCGCGCCACAGCCGCCGCGGATACCGCTTAATTCGCTGTATATTGCGAGCGACTCCGTTATTTGCCAAGCCGACGTTAACTACAATCGATTTCTCGCTCGGTAAGCGGCGAAACCACGGCCGCGGATTACCGGCACAAACCTGCGCAGTGGTCGAACCGCCAATTTCGAAACCTAGGCCAATCCGCTTAGATATTGGCGGCAAGTCGAAGTTCTTGTCCAGCCCCGCCGACATTCCTAGCGGGTTCTTGAATTTTAGGCCTAAGATCTCCTGCTCGAGCCGCGAATTTCGATAATTCCACACCCGCAAAATATTCTCGCCGCGCACTCGGTGCAGTGCTCGCGCTGCCTTGATCATACCCTCATGCGCTTTGTCTGGGTGTTGTCGAAAAAGCAACGGTTTAGCAAGTTTCTGATAACCGCTGCGCGAAACTTGGCGCACCACTCGCTTCATCACAACTCCTCGCGATTACCTAGATACGGCCGCAGTACCTCTGGTACGCGCAGTTTACCGTCATCGGTCTGGTAATTCTCGATGATTGCTACTAGCGAGCGCGCCAAGCTCACCGCTGTACCGTTAAGCGTGTGCAGTATCTGCAGCGAACCATCGCTGCGGCGCACGCGAATATTGAGATTACGCGCCTGAAAATCAGTACAGTTCGAGCAGCTAGTCAATTCGCGATATTGGTTATCGACTGGCGACCAGTACTCGATATCATATTTTTTGGCAGCTGGTGCACCGAGGTCGCCAGCCGCGATATTCACCACATGGTACGGCACGCCTAAGTTTTGCCAAATTTCTTCCTCGATCGACAAGATTTTTTCGTGCATTTGGACTGATTGTTCTGGTGTACAAAAGATATACATTTCCAGCTTATTGAACTGGTGCACGCGGAACAGTCCGCGGCTAAACTTGCCAGCCGCACCCGCTTCTTTGCGGTAGCAAGGGCTATAACCAGCATAGAGCAGCGGCAGATTTTTCTCGTCGATTATTTCGTCAGCATGAAAGCCGGTCAGCGGCGCTTCGGCCGTACCGATCAGCATAACGTCTTCGCCGTCGATGAAATACTCATTACTTTCCTTGTCGCTCTTCGGAGCAAAGCCAGAACCGCGCGCCACTCGGCCCGACACCATGTGCGGCACTGTCATCGGCATAAATCCTTTAGAAATCAACAAATTCAGCGCATACTGATAGATCGCGTTCTCTAGCAGCATCAAATCGCCCTTGATGTAGTAAAATTTCGTGCCGGCTACCTTGGCGCCGCGCTCAAAATCAAGCCAACCGCGGCCAGTTGCAAAATCTAAATGATCCTCGGCAGATTGGCGCTTATCACCCCACGTTTTAATCTCCACGCTATCTGCTTCACCGCCAAGCGGCACGTCATCAAGCGTTATATTAGGCACCGCGTCCATTTGCGCTTGAAAATCAGCGTCAACATCATGCAATTCGCTTTCTAATTCTGCTAGCTTTCCCTTCAGCGACCGGCCTTTTTCGACTAATTCTGGCGCTGGCTTGCCACCCTTCATCTGGCTAGCAATTTCATTGCGCTGCGTGCGCAATTCATCAACCTGCTGCTGCAGTTCGCGACGGCGCTTATCCGTTTCTAGCAAGCTGGCAATTGATATATCGTAACCTTTATTTTTTGCCGATTCTTGCACGCGATCGGCGTTTTCTCGAATGTAGCGAATATCTAGCATAGCATTAGTATATCATCTTGTGATACCGTACGCCAACGAATCTATTAATCATATCAAACAACTTATTTCGCTGTAAATTATTCTGTTCGCAGCGCCTCAATCGGGTCAAGTTTCGCCGCCTTGCGGCTCGGCAACCAACCAGCTACAATTGCCACCAACATCAGAGACAACACTACAACAACAGCGTCTAGCGGCTGGAAAATCAGCAAATCGTGCTTGCCTAGACCCAATGCCTTAGAAATCGCCGGGGTCGCTAGCGTACCAATACCCCAAGCACCTAGCACGCCGATCATACCGCCCAAAAAGCCAACCCAAGCTGCTTCGTAGCGGAACAACCGCCCGATATCACGTTTTGACGCACCCAAAGCTTTCATCAGACCAATCTGTTGCGTCCGCTCAAGCACCGAAATATACATAGTGTTAATAATCCCGAATACACTCACCACCAAAGCCAAAATACCAAAACCCATCACAATAGTTTGCAAAATATTTACGAAAGTAAAAATCATACTCTGTACATCTTTCGAAGTCATCGACGAATAGCCAGCGTCCTTCAAGCTATCGCGAACTTCCTCGGGAGTTTTACCGCCCGTGGCTGTTGCATTGGCAAAAATATACTTTTGATAAGCATCAGTTCCAGCAGTACTAAAGTCCGTTAATTCCTTAGCATCGCTCGAATCGATATACAGATTTGGCCGGCTAGCCATTTGGTCTGGCGATTTCTTGACAACCGCTACAATTTTGAATTGCTTATTTAACGTCTTACCACCAAGAAGCTCTTTGACACCCTCTTCGCCCTTCTCAATATACACTTTTTGAATCGTCTCAGTATCGGTCTGTTGCGGCTGCTGGTTAACTGTAATTGTTAACATCGAACCAACCATTTCTGACGCCGTTTTGCCCAGTTTCTCAGTGTAGCTCTCTGGTATAATTGCCTCGCCTGGCGCCAGCTTTGTTCCCGACTTAATCTCGCGGCCAGCTGCAGACTCTAACTGCAAAGTATTGTCGCGCATCATAACTTGGGCTACATATTTCTTATCATTCTTCACGCTAAATGCTACATATTTTGGCCGCAGCTGATAGTTCGGCTCAACATTTTTAAGATCTTTGCGCTGGCGCAATTTTTCAATATCACTCTGAGTAAGCGTGTCATACTCTTGGCCATAATACGACGCCGCATTAGGATTATATTCAGTTAATTCACTTCTACCGCCTACCGCTGATCCAGCAGTAGTAACCCGCTTGTCCTTAGAAATGATTAAGCCGTTTGGATCAATATTACTGTTAATAATCCGGTCGACATATTGCCTAGCGCCTTCTCCCACCATCAGGCTAGCCATAATCGCGAAGCCGCCGACAGCAATAGCCACGCGTGTCAAAATTGTCCGCATTTTGGCGCGGCGCAAATTACGGCCGGCTCTAGCCACGATATCGGTAGTTTTCATTATTTTTCCTCCTCTGTAAGCTTGCTAGTCGACTTATTTTTAGCAGCGAGTTTCTCTACTTTCTTGCTACGAGTTCTAGCAGCCGATTTCTCGGTAGCAGAATCCGATTCAATCTTGCCGTCTTTGATATGAATTACCCGCTGGCATTTTTGCGCTAAATCTTCATCGTGGGTCACGATAATTAGCGTAGCGTTGTTTTCTTTACAATAATTAAACAACAAATCCTCAATCACTTTTGAAGTTGCCGAGTCAAGATTACCAGTCGGCTCATCAGCAAATAAGATTTGCGGCCGGCCGACAATCGCCCGAGCAATCGCCAAGCGCTGTTTTTGCCCGCCTGAAAGGTCGTTGGCGCGCGACTTGATCTTATCGCCCAAATCAACCGCCTCTAGAGCTTCAATGATCCGTTTCTTGCGGCCGATTCTCGCCATACCTGCCGTCTCTAACGCCAAACTGACATTATCGTAACAGCTCTCGCCGCCCTCAACGAAGAAACTCTGGAAGATAAAACCCATCTTCTGCGCCCGAAACCTATCGGTAGCCCGCGGCTTCAACCGCAAAATGTCCTCGCCGTCAATTAGCACCTTGCCCCTTTGCGGCTTGTCTAGCCCAGAAATCGCATGCATCAGCGGCGATTTGCCGCTGCCGGATTTACCCAGAACCGCCACGCTCGAACCCTCTTCGATATTCAGACTGACTCTATCCAGCGCCGTAAAAGCATTTTTCTTTTTACCGTATATTTTAGTAATATTTTTGACTTCAATCATTCTACTCTCCTCCTTATATTGCCGTTATCGCGCCAGTCATTAGCAATAACATAATTATCACACCCAAACCGATGCGGTACCGGATAAACAACGAAAAGTCATTGCGGGCGACAAATTTCAACAGCCAAGCAATCGACCAATAGCCAACCGCAAAAGCCACCGCTGTCGCCAAAATTGTTGGCACCCAGCCGACACCGCCGCCAATGTATTTGTAAGCGGTCATCGCCTCTAGCAAACCCGCTGCCACCAAGGCTGGAATACCCAGAAAGAAACTTAATTTCGTCACCGTTACCCGATCAAAACCGCGAAATAGTCCCACCGAAATCGTTGCCCCTGAGCGCGACACGCCTGGAATCAGCGCTAAGCACTGACCCAAGCCA
>JABCOE020000064.1 GCA_013333795.2 Candidatus Saccharimonadota bacterium
CCAAGAAGTCTACGCCAGTAACGCGCTGCATCGCTTGAATATTACGGCCTTCTTTGCCGATAATCCGACCTTTCATGTCGTCGTCTGGCAGTTTAACCGCAGTGACCGTGCGCTCAGCAGTCACCTCGCTAGCCATGCGTTCCATCGTTTCGACGAGGATAGTTTGCGCCCGCTCCTCGGCGTCAGCTTCGACGTCTTGCTGCATTTTGGCAACCAGGTTTAGTAGATCACCTTTGATGTCGCGTTCAGTCATCTTCATCAACTTATCAGCGGCATCTTTCTTCTTGAGGCCAGCAATTTTCTCAAGCTTTTCCTGCTGACGCGTACGAATGTCACGGATCTCATTCTTCAATTCTTCAACTTCGTCTTCTTGCTTGCGTAATTTTTCACTGCGCTTGTCAAGCTGATCAAGCTTCTTGTCGAGCAATTCTTCGCGATCTGCCAGGCGATTCTCGGTTTTTTGCATTTCTTTGCGGCGTGCTTTTTCGATGCGCAACGCTTCATCTTTGGCTTTGAGTACGATGTCGCTAGCTTTGCGCTCGGCTTGCGCTACAACCTGTTCGGCCGTATTTTTGCTCTTAGTCTCTTGTTGGCGATCATATACCACTTTACCGCCCACGCCAGCAATAATACCAACAATCGCGGCAATAATTCCCTCAACCATATTTTTCCTTTCTTTCGCGGTAATTAGTCAACGCATCAAGTCAAAAAACCGCAAAATTATCAAAATTTAAACTTATCAATGTCACATTCGTAGACATTACCATTGTACCGCGTTTATAACAAAATAAGCAACTATTTACGCGGTTTGGTGATGCGAGCCTCAGCGCCATATTCAGGCAGAACTATTTCATCATTGCGGCCATTCTGCAGCCGAGCCAAGCATTCTTCACGCCAAGCATCGCCAGTAACTCCAACGATCGGAATACGTTGTTCGTGCGCTATCGTATTCAACACTGCCAGACCAATCCTCAAACCAGTGAAACTCCCCGGACCGCGAAATACACCAATGCCCGAAATATCAGCAAAACTGGCTCCATTCTCTGCTAAGCGGTCGCGCAAATAAGCTAGCATGTCGCGCGCGAGATTGCGTTCAGCCGCCCATTCGTAGTCGGTTCGTTTGTCACCGTCAATTAGCGTTAATTGCACCGTCATTTCAGCGCTATTCCACAATACAATCATCGTAATTTCTCCACAATTCGACGCGGTTTTTCACCGCCGCTCTTCAAAGTTAGCTTACGACTATCATCAGGCTGCACCTGGATGACGATCTGCAGTACGTCCGTTGGCAGTACGTTATTTACTACATCGCTCCACTCAATCACAGTAATTGTATGCGAATCGTGAATCGCTTCATCAAGTTCCATTTTCATAATACCAGCATCTGGTAAGCGGTAAAAATCATAATGAGCCAACCGCAAGCCGTCCGCAGCCTCATAATTGCGGCTAATAGTAAACGTCGGACTCTGAACCTCGTCGTCAATCTGCAAGCCGCGCGCCAATCCCTTGGTCAGTGTAGTTTTGCCAGCGCCAATATCGCCGACAAGTTCGAGCGTCTCGCCGCCATGCAATAAGCCGCCAAGCTTCGCGCCAAACTGTACCAAATCATCCGCCGTCTGCAAGCTCACCTCTAATATCATATAATTTATTATACAATATCAGACAGAGTTACTGTGTTAAAATACGTTTATTATGAGTAATTTCTTTTGTAAATATCAATCGCCGCTGGACGAAATTACCATAGCAAGCAACGGCAGCGCTATCACTGGACTGTGGTTCGCTAGGCAAAAACATTTTGGCGCTAAGTTAGGCGAGAATACCGCAAATTCTGATTTACCGATTTTCACTAAGACAATACGCTGGCTTGACGTGTATTTCGCTGGCAAAAATCCTGGAGAAATCCCGCCAATACAGCTTGATGGAACGCCTTTTCAGTTGGAAGTCTGGCGTATCTTGCAAACCATACCGTACGGCGAGCGCACTACCTACGGAGAAATTGCTAAAAATATCGCCAAGAAACGCGGTATCGCCAAAATGTCAGCACGAGCCGTCGGCGGAGCAGTCGGGCGCAATCCAATTTCAATTTTCGTACCGTGCCATCGGGTTGTCGGCAGTAACGATAAACTGACGGGGTATGCTGGCGGAATCGAAAAGAAAATTAAATTGTTGAAGCTAGAAAATATACTTTAATCTAAAAGAAAGACGCTACCTTTTCGGACTTTATACTTACTCATCAAACCTGACCAACAACGTCTCTGTGTATAGATTATTACCTCACTGTCAGAGTCGGGCCCTATTTCTTTGCAACTTTTTTCTGCTTATTCCTCTGTCCTTTGGCTACCACAATTACCACTGCCGTAATAATTGACAGTCCGGCCAAAATAGCCAGCGCATAAGCATAGCCTGACAGCAGATAAATTAAAGCCAACGTCACGCCGACAGCACCCCAGATAGTAATCAGCCGCCTGCCGAGCGCCAAGCCGATAATAACCATCAGCGAATGCTCAATCAGGAACAATATTTCCATAACATTATCCCCTCTTAGTGCCAGTACGAGAGTCGATAAACTAAACACAGCGAGCGCCAGTACCAAATGCGCAATGGTGTATATATGAGCATACCCTAGCCAGCGCCACGACATCACCGCCCCTGAAAGAATTGCTGCTGAACACAGGTATGACACCACTATGTCGTGAACAGGCGCAATTAGCATATGGATAGCAAATAAAATACCGCACAATACTAAAAGGACGCCCGAGTCGAAATATGGAATATTCTTTTTCGGCATCCCCTCGGCTATTAGGGCGCTGCCATTGACCGCCCACATCAGTGTTGCTAGCAGCACCGCCTCCGTCGCGACGCTGGCTGACATAGCCATCAGCAGTAAAAATATCGACCAGCCAATAGCGCTCCAAAATGATGCATAATACCAATAAACTGATAATTTCTTGGTTCGCATAGCCACGGCGACGCCATAAAACACCGCAAAGATAATCAGTGAAACGATCGACATGAACTCAAGCTTAACGCCGCGCCATTGTGCAGTTAAGTAGAATAATAATACCAAACTTGGATGTGCCATTGCTGCCATCAACCACCAATATCGCTTGGCATATACTGCCATATAAAGTGCCGCGACAGCTGCTAACCAGCCCAAGATTTTGAACGGCAATTCATACGTCGTCGACAGATTTATCATCGGTAATATCACCGCTGGTACCGTAGCAGCTAGTAGAGTCATATCGCTGATAGTTGACGCTCGCTTATTCATCGCCAACGACCAATACACTACTCCAAAGCCAACGAGCGCCACCCAAGCAGTGATAGTGAAATTGTCACTTAGCGGCACGCTCAACCAATGCAAGAATAACAGCACCAAAGCAATCGTCCCCAAGTATGCTCCGCCCAGATAACCATCCTCACGCCGCCGATAAAACGCATAATACAACAACGCTGCTAATGGCAGCCAAACCGCCGGATGAATAGACGAAAAGACGATCAAGATAGCCGCTCCAATGGCAGAATATAACAACAATTCGCGGCATTTAACCGCCGCCTCTTTGCGGTAATTGTACAGCCACTCTACTAATAGTAACAACGACAAGCCGTTCAGCCACGCCATCAAAATAGCAAGATTTTCGCCAGCCATCTTGAAATAAGAAGCCAGCAGCAACGCTATCGCCAGAAAAGAAGCATGAATACCAATCACTAAGCCATAAACCTTCTCACGCCACGCAGCGATACCCATGATGATAGCGGCAACCGCCACCGAATCTGACAGATATAGCATGCCCTCTCCTGCTGGATAAGCATTCAAAAAAGCTAAGGCTATAAACACCGTCATTAACCACCAAGCGGCCGCAGCACCATACACTAGTATTGCTTGACTTTTAGTAATATTTGGGCGTTTCAAAACTAATAATCGGCAGACAACCGGCAGGAAAGCCATAAACATAAAGATAGAATAATGTACATGCAGAGCTGTTATGGGGTCGAGGCTAAATAGCCTGACGCCAGCCGGCACCAACAAAATTCCAGACATTACTACCATGCCGCCAAAACGGGCGCGGCGCAACAATGAAAGCGCCGCAAAAGTCGCCACCGAAACCATACTTAGCAAGGCAAATGAGATTATATTTCTCAGTTGGATTTCGACGCCAGCTATAACCAAGAAAGCGACTAGCGACACAGCGAAACTAATCCACAACACTATTTCGTGCTGTTTATCGGGCTGCTTTTGGATATGCATCGAGCCAATAGACCAAATCATATTACCAAGCGCCGCTACACCTAGCGCTATACCCGTGGCCAGACCATCATTATTTGACAGATACATAGTAAAACTAGCAGTCGCCGCCATCAGCAGCACGCGCGCCGTCGTTAGTTCATACGTGCGCATCTTTTTTGATTTCTCGACGAGGGCAACAGTAAAATAATATATAACGCTGATGAACAGCAGCATGCTGACGTCAAGCGTTCCCATATGCACCGACGAACCGATAGCAAGAAGTAAAGTAGACGGGACGATAAACGGATTAACCAGCGTCAACGGCTCGGTGAATTGGCGCGGAAAATGATTAGAAAAATACGCAGCCAAGGTCATCAGGCATCCGAACAATAGCACCGCAGCATAATACCACACCAACTGAGCATGCATAACAGCCGGCAAGCTGGTCGTCAGCGTGAACATCGACAGCAGCGAAATATAGGCGAGCGGCTGGCTATTGAGCCTGATTGTAGCATCCACGCATAAGAAAGTGCCGATGAAGGAGGTGATAAGCCAGCACAGCGCCGGATCAATCCCCAAAAGCAAATGCATGCTCCACCCGCCAATCGGCACAGCAGCCAGCGCCGTACCAATAAACGCCGTTGAGGCCGGCTTTAAGATTGGGAGGCGGGCATATAGCACCTGGCCAGTGGCGTAATAGACAAAAATAAACAGCCAGACCAAACTAAACCTGAGCTGCGCCGAAAGCTCAATCGTTTGCGCCAACAATAATATACCGGCGGTTAGCAATAATGATGCGGTATAGAGCGCCACATTGATGGTAGTTTGACGATTTTTCTCTTTTTCTTTATTGCTGACTGGGGATAGCCACTGGATAATCTGCGTCTTTTCGTCGGGAATATTCGTATTTTCTTCAATTGGCGCAGTATCAGTAGGCAATACTACATCAGGCTCGTTTGATTCGTTGCGAGTTACTACAAAACCAGCAAATTGTGAAGCTGCAGTCTGATTCTCGGTAATAAGTTTGGCTTGACCGTCGCTACCTTCAATTTTCGCACGGCCATTCTGCGCATCGCACACGCCGTCCCAGTAACCGCGCCGGTAATCCTCGGATTGACGAGGTAGTCGATTATTACCTCTCTGCGCCCCCTTAATTATCACGATGACAATCACTAATAGAAAAATTAATTCCATGCTTAATTCCCCTTATGCTAATTTTAGTATAGCACGGGAGGGCTTTTTCATGGAGAAATTTTCGAAAGAGACACCTAACTATCGTAGCAATAACGTTTTTGCTCGCCTTTCAGAGCCTCGCCTTAGTCTATCGCGCGCCGCCAACTACCGAAATTCCACTGCTCAACTGTGTCGTCCAGCGAAAAATATAATACCCCAGAGACTTGGGGTATTATATTAGCCTGCATTGGACTCTGCTATTTCTCGTCGACCACTTCGCCCTCGACCGGCTCGTCTTTGTTGGACTTTTTATCGTCCTGAGACTCGTCAGCTTTTTTATCATCGGCAGCTTGCTGGTACATTTTGGCGCCGATTGGCATGATGGCGTCCTGCAGTGCTTTGGCTGCTGCTTCCAGCTCGTCTTTGTCGTCAGCGGCTTTGTGCTTTTCTGCTTCCTTGACCGCTTCGTCAATCGCTTTCTTGTCGTCGTCAGAAATCTTATCCTTAAACTCGTCTGGCATTTTCTTTGCCTGATAGATGGCGTTTTCTAGCTGGTTTTTAGCGTCAACAGTTTCGCGCTTTTTCTTATCCTCGTCAGCGTGCAGTTCGGCTTCTTTCTGGGCTTTTTCGATATCTTCTTTGCTCATGTTGCCAGAGTTTTGGATGGTAATCGATTGCTCCTTGCCAGTGCCTTTGTCCTTAGCCGTAACATTGAGGATACCGTTGGCGTCGATATTGAACGTCACTTCAATCTGCGGCACGCCGCGCGGTGCTGGTGCGATACCGTCAAGCACAAAGCGGCCCAAGCTCTTGTTATCATTGGCAAATTCGCGCTCACCCTGCAAGACGTGAATCTCCACTTGCGGCTGATTGTCGGCAGCCGTCGAGAATACCTCCGACTTGCTGGTTGGCACAGTGGTGTTACGCTCAATCAGTTTGGTCGACACACCACCCATCGTCTCGATACCAAGGCTCAGCGGCGTTACGTCCAGCAGTAACACATCCTTGACATCGCCAGCCAACACACCACCCTGAATGGCGGCACCAACAGCCACCACTTCGTCTGGGTTGACACCTTGCATTGGGTCTTTGCCGAACAGCTTCTTC
>JABCOE020000065.1 GCA_013333795.2 Candidatus Saccharimonadota bacterium
AACTGAAGATGATTTCTATTGATCAGTGGGGGAAGAATAAATGGAGATCGTTATCAGCTGCCTTTTATGGCGCAGCTAATATGGATGTAATAGCGACCGATACTCCAGACCTGTCGCAGACAGATTCGATATTCGCTGTGTTTAGAGGAAGCACTTCCTTAAAGGGTGAGAATGCTAACTGGAATTGGAACACCTCGACCATTACTAATATGGGTAGTGCGTTTAGCGATACTGAAAATTTCAATCAAAACATCGGGTCGTGGGATGTGTCTAACGTTGTTTTTGCTGGCGGTTTATTTAATAATGCGACAGCATTCAATAATGGCGACAGCGATTCAATTAAAAACTGGAACACTGGTAAAATGACTGCAATGAATGCAATGTTTCAAAACGCAGTTAAGTTTAACCAGCCGATAGGGTCGTGGGATGTTTCGAAAGCCGAGTTGATGAGTGAAATGTTTAATGGTGCTCGTGCTTTTAATCAATCTTTGGCGGGCTGGCGGCTAGATTCGTTAGTTTCGACAACCGGTTTGCCCAACAGCTATTGGTCTGGCGCTCCTAGAATGTTGAATAATAGCGGCTTGTCTACGAAAAATTATGATGCTACTTTGATATCTTGGAATATTCAATCAACTAACTCTCCGCTTATACTAGGAGCCGCCGGGTTGAAATATTGCACTGCTGATACGGCTAGAAAAAATCTAATCAAGCCAGTCGCCGACGGCGGGCATGGCTGGACTATCAATGGTGATGCAAGGGAGTGTCCGAAGCATACTGTAGTTTTTGATACCCAGGGCGGAATGGCAATTGCCAACCAAGAAGTTGCTTTTACTGATAAAATTACCGCGCCAGCTGTGCCAAATCGGCAGGGCTATACTTTTGCTGGGTGGTATACGGATAACACTTTTGCGAGAGCCTGGAACTTTGCTGTCGATACCATGCCAGACAGTAATTTAACTTTATACGCAAAGTGGATTGAGAATCCTCAATCTGCCGCAACAAGCAGTGGTGCTTCGGAAAACAATTCAAGCTCATCAACCAAGCTGGCCGAGACTGGTGTGGATGCGGGAATATTTTTCTCTGTAGCAGTTGCATTTATAGCGGTTGGTTCTATCGCGATTAAGCTGATTAAACGAAGCTAGCTTGCAAGTGGTAACTGTATTTATATGATTAAAGTAATGTCGCTTGGTGCGGCTAGTTTGAAATTTTGTGCCGCTGCTTCGGCGCGGGCTAACATCTTGAAGCCTGTTGCCGACGGCGGACACGGCTGGGTAATTACTAGCGATGGTAGGCTGTGTACAAAACATAAAGTAACATTTGATTCGCAATCTGGTTCTGCCGTTCCAAATAAGATGGTAGGCTATACGTATCCTTTCAGACCGCCGGTCGCCCCGACCCGCTCTGGCTACACTTTTGCCGGCTGGTACACAGATACTGCTTTTACGACGGCTTGAGACTTTGCGAGCGATACGATGCCAGACGATGACTTGACCTTGTATGCAAAGTGGACGAAGAACCCTGCGCCTGCCTCTACGCTATCTCCGGAGTTGCCAAAATCGCCTGGTGTCAGACTGGCTGAAACAGGCTCAAATACAGTGTTGTTTGTCTTGGCGGCGTCTATCTTTGTAGCTTCTGGTATTGTTTTGTTCAAAAAGTAAGCGAAACGTCCGGAATATAGGCAAGGAAAGAGAAAAGATGGCTGCTTCTCTACTATTTCCAGAAAACTAGTGTCGAACCAGGAAATATCAAAGACGAAAATTAGTTCAAGATGTAGGCTCGGTTGTTGCTGGTCAGGTTTGTATTGCGGGGTGATAATGTGCTAGTAAACTTCTGTCGCCTCTGATATACTTAGAAGCAATGGGAAAGAATCTCTATATCACGACGGCAATTCCTTATGTTAACGGCAAGCCGCATATCGGCAATGCGCTAGACTATTTGCTTGCAGATATCTGGTCGCGCTACCAGCAGCAGAAAGGCAAGAAAGTGCGCTTTCAGGTTGGCACTGATGAGCATGGTAATAAAATTGCCGCCAAGGCTGCCGAACAAAACCTGACGCCGCAAGCATATGTCGATCAAACTCATCAAAATTTCAAGATACTGATGGATGCTGAACACGCCGAATATACTGATTTTGTCCGTACGTCTGATTCACATCATATGGGGGCGGTGCGCTATATTTGGAAACAGTTGGACCAAGCGGGGTTGATTTATAAAAGTACTTACAACGGCTGGTACTGTATGGGTCATGAAGCTTTCTTTACTGATAAAGAAGTTCAAGAAACTGGCGGGGTTTGTCCTGACCACCAAACGCCTTATCAACAAGTTAGCGAAGAGAACTATTATTTGAAAGCGAGCGCTTATACTGATAAAGTCCGCCAAGCAATCGAGTCGGGCCGAATGAAAATTGTACCAGAGTTTCGTAAGAAAGAATTTCTGGAATTAATGAAAGACGGCTTGCACGATGTGTCAATTAGCCGGCCGCGCAAGAGCCTGACCTGGGGAGTACCGGTACCAGGAGACGACAGCCAGGTGATG
>JABCOE020000066.1 GCA_013333795.2 Candidatus Saccharimonadota bacterium
CGCTTACTGCCACGAAACACCTCCTCCGCTGCTATTTGGTACGGCAGCGATCCAGGTTTGTCCGCGATTTAGCGCGACTGGTTTGCCGGCAGCGTCGATGAGCTCGAGCGGACTAAATCGGTCATTCTTGCGCCAAGTGCATTCAGCGGCCGTGCCGTTCTGAAACACTGTTGCAGTACCAGTACCATTAGTAACGATACTTTGCCGCCAGCCGTCTTCCATGACGGTAGTCTCGTTGACATGCAGCGCGATGACGATGCTCGGCGCTAGCCTACCCTCTTCGCGGTCGTTGCTGGCCTGCCCGCCGATACTGCGCAGATAGGTATTGCTAGCCTTGTCGTAGTCGTAATGGGTGTTGTACCAGCTGCTAGAGAAATTGATGTCGATACTGACGGCGTTTGGTTTGTCGCTGGCCTTGCCGTCAGCGCGAGCGAAGCTGGTGAATTGCGATGATTTATAACCTTTGCCAGCGTTGAGCGCGTCTAACTTCTCGAAGCTAGTATAGACATTATGCGGCGGTCGCCGATCATTAGCGCGCCAGTACGAACCGCCGTTGAAGAACTGATCGATATCGCGATATTTACCGTTGCGAACCTCTTGCAGTGAAGCATGGCTACCGCCGACGTGGGCGACGCTAGCCTGATATGGTGCTAGCCAATCGACATAGTACATACGCAGGCTGCGGACTGGGCCGATGAGCTGCGGCTTGTGCTGTTGGAATAGTGTCAGAAAGCGTGTGATGCCGCCTTCGGCGATGGCTTCATAGACAACTTCGGCCTGCTTGAGTCCGGAATGCGGTCGGGCATCAGGCGAATTTTCGATCATGATGGCAGTGACCGGTTTGGACAGATCATCCTTAGAGGTGACTTCAATGCCATTGAGGTGAGAATAGTATTTTTCGGCAGGTTTAGGAGCTTTTTTGGCAGGAGCATGATACGCAGTGTCGGCAACTGGCGCGCGATATGTCAATACGAAGGCCACCGCCCCGCCGATAGCGATCAAAATTGCGCCGCAAATGCACATTGTTGCAATACGATGACGATTAATGAAATCGCGCAGTCGTTGCAGGCGCGACTGCTTACCGTCAACCGCGTAGTGTTGCGCCACGAGCGGACTTGGTTGTCTGTTTCGTCTGCGTATTTTTTGCTTTTGCATCTCGGTAAAATTATAGCATAATTGGTGTGAATTGGTTATGGTTTGCGCGATGTGCTACGTATGCTATTATTGCGTCATGGGTTTGTTCAGAGGTGCAGCAATACACGAAATAAATCTACAGAATAGTGCTAGAGCTACTGCGGATCCGAGCTTAGGTGGCGGATGGCAAGGAAAAGCGGCGTGCGGCTCTGGTGACATTGAATTGTTTTTGCCTCTAGAGAGCGGCAAAATTCGGAAAGAGCGCGCCGAACGCGCTAAAGAGATTTGTCGCAGATGCCCAGTTCTACGTAAGTGTTTAGAAGACGCGTTAGAAAAAGGATTAAACAATGAAAGCGATGGTGTTTTGGGTGGCATGACCCCGCGCGAACGCAGAGAATTTATCAAATCAAACGGGAAAAATCTTGATTAGGTAAGTCTTGGTGTGTGATATTATCGAATCTGGCGAGCTACAGAAAGACGTAACTTACAGCAACGATCTTAGAAAGAAACGAGTAACTTATCAATTGATGGGTGTTTTGTATGATTAAAATCTGCTGTCGTTAATCTACTGCAGCTAATCTTTTATATCTAGATATTTCTGAAAGCGTTTTAGCGTGCGCTCACGTCCAATCAGTGCCAGCGTATCATTCAGCTGCGGGCTAAACGGCGCCCAGGTGACGGCGATGCGGATCAGGCTGAAGAGGATGCCTGGTTTTTGGCTGGTGGTTTCCAGTAGTTCGTTTAGGCAATTTTGGATTGATTCTGGCGTCCAGCCGGTAAGTTTGGTGAGCTCGTGGCGGGCGGTTTCCAAAAGTTCACGGCGCTCGCTGTCGGACAACTTCTTTAACTGCTTATTGCCATCGATAAGTTCCAGGTTAACCTCAGGCTCCGCGAAAAAGTAGCCAAATCCGCGTAAATCTTCAAACATTTTCAGGCGGTCTTGCGCTAAAGCCAGTACTTTCATGCGGTATTCCTTAGTTATACTTGGACTGTAAGCAGATTCCGGCCAGAAACCAGTCTGTCCCTCGTCTTTTTGCGGGTTATTATCCCATGGCGACACGTACTCGTAAAGCTTATCGACAGGGATATTGCGTATATGAGCGCCATTAAGCCATAACAAGCGTTTTTCGTCAAATCGTGCGCCTGATTTTTGGACGCGTTTCAGGCTGAACTTTTCGATCAATTCGTCTCTGGTGAAAACTTCCTGTTCGGGGCCGTCGTTCCATCCCAGGCTGGCGAGGAAATTGAGCATGGCGTCTGGCAGATAGCCCTCTTCTCTGTAGGCTAGGATATCTTTGGCGCCGTCGCGTTTGGATAATTTCTTATTGCCCTGCTCGTTCATGATTGGCGGCACCGAGGCGAATATCGGCCAAGTTATATCCAGCGCATCGTAGAGATTAAGGTATTTGGGCGTACTGGCAAGGAACTCTTGCCCGCGGATAACGTGGGTGATTTCCATTTCGGCGTCATCGACGATGTGCGCAAAGTTGTACGTCGGAAAGCCGTCGGACTTGACTAATATAAAATCGTCAATTACCTCTGGGCCGGCGTGCATTTCGCCCATGACCTCGTCGTGCCAGGTGTAAGCTTTCGGCTCTGAGCGGAAACGCAGCGGCTGGCTGCCATCCCAGGCCGGCGGGTTTTCCGGACGGTAATCACGGTACAAAAAAGGCTTTTTATGGGCTTTGGCTTCTTCGCGAAAAGCATCTAGCTGCTCTGGTGTATACGGATCGGCATAAGCGCGGCCAGCTTCAATGAGTTTTTGCGCATATTTACGGTAAATGTCAAGCCGCTCTGACTGCTTGTACGATCCAAATTCACCGCCAAAATTGCCGGGACCTTCGTCTGGTACAAGGTCGAGCCACTCTAGGCATTTATAAATATGCTCTACGCTGCCAGATACTTCCCTTTTTTGGTCGGTATCTTCTATGCGCAGGATGAATTTTCCATTTGACTGCCGAGCGATGAGCCAAGCAAACAGCGCGGTACGCATACCGCCGACGTGCATATAGCCAGTTGGGCTAGGCGCGAAGCGAGTACGCGTGGTCATGAGGCGCTCTCTTCTAGTTCGGTGACGCGCCGGTCAAGTAACTCTAGCTCGTGCCGAGTGGTTTTGTCGTTATCAACGACAGCTCGTTTGATGGTTCTGACGTCGGTCTTGAGGTTATCGAACTCCTCGCGTAAATTATTGAATTCCTCGCGTGTTGGTTGGTTTGATACAATCTCTAATACCGCGCGCATCTGCGAACGGATTTCTTCAAGAATGACGTTGGTGTAATTTTTGTCGTCGCCCATGGCCTAATTATAGCAAAAAGCACCCGGCAGGTGCAAAAGTAAGAGTTATCCTGATATCGCCAAAAACAAGGCTTATCTTTATATTATACCACAAATATGCATAAATTACAAACTGGCGGCTATCTTTTGGATCTGTTCTGGTGCTAGCTCGGCGTTGCCATCGACAGCATAGAGAATACCAGCATTAACCCAAGCGGCATGAGTACCGTAGGAATAGATGGTTAGGCCATTGGCAGCGGTCGTGGTGTATTTGTCGCGGGAGTTCGGCTTGATGTAATTTTCGAGCACGGCCGATGAATCCCACTCGGAGCGGGTTTGCGCTAAGGTGAAGTTCTCGTTGCTGCCGTTAGCGGCAAACTTCATGATTACGCTGCCCTGCTGGTAAGCAACTGGACCGTTGAGGCTATAGCCAGACGGCTGATAATTCGGATAAGAAGCGTTAATACCAGCCTGCGAGGCGGCTATACGGGTGCTCAAAGCGGGCATATTGATATACGTGAAATAGGCGCCTAGCAGTAGGACAGCTATAGCTGTGCTGCCAACGCTAACCAGGCGGCGCCAAAGCGAAAGGTTTTTTGTCGGCTTGACTTCTTTGCGCTGTTGGCGCGTCAACATCTTGTCGGTAGCTTCCTGAATGGCTTGCTGCTTGATAACTTGTGATGGTAAGACGCTGCGCGTTTGCTGCTGCTTGATGATTGCTTGCCGCTGGCGAGCAGTCTGTTCAAGCTGATTGGCGGTAGGCGCTATGTCTGGGGTCTCCGGGGCAGTTGGACGCTTGGCGAACTGTTCGTCAGCAGTTTTAGTCTTAGCAAAGTGCGCAATGCTAGATGATCGGCTAATGCCCTGGATGCTGCGAGTTCTCTTGCTGCGGCGAATGATTTGCGGCGGCGTACTGCGCTCGGCTGTCAAGCGCTGCGAGCTGCGAGCAGTAGAATTTTCTTTAACACCTGTTGGGGCGGAGGTGCGTTTTGGTGCTACCGAGTCAATGACGCGCGGTTGTTTCTTGATGTATTTGCGCTGCAAGGTGTGGGATTTTTGGATACCGCTATGAAAGTCGCTGGCAGCGGCCGCTGGTGTGCGTTCCGATCGCTGGGCGTCGAGAATATTGCCAGTTTCGGCGTCGTAGACATTACCTTTGATGGTTATGTTGTTGTTTGTCATTTCCCTTACCTATGTTTGCGATACTACTCGTGCTTAACTATTATCATAGCCTAATCTGTCCTTGCATGCAATAGTAAGTGGTATATAATATATACCATGAATAAGCAAAAAGCTCGGCGCAAGCAGCGCATTAAGCTAACCTTTACTTATGCTGTGATGACGCTGGCGACACTAGCGCTAGTGGTGGTTTGTCTGATGGTGGTACAGGGCTATCGCTTAGACTTCAACAGAGGCACAGTTAGGCAAGGCGGTATGGTGCAGTTTGATTCGCGGCCTGAAGGCGCAACGATTCAGATAGATGCCGCCACCCTTGCTAACCGGACGGCGACGCGTATTGTAGCGACTGCCGGGCAGCACACGGTAACGGTATCGAAAGACGGCTTTGTGCCCTGGCAAAAACAAGTTAACGTCAAGGCTGGCTCAATCCTTTGGTTAAATTACGTCAAGCTAGTGCCGACGAGCATTGAGGCTAAAGATGCGATGGAACTCGCTAGTCTAGACAGCGCAGCGGCAGCGCCTGATAAATCGCGCTTTGCGGTTATCCAAAATAAGCAGCAGCCAGCAGTTGATTTTCTCAAAGTTGATAACGACCGGATCGAACATAAGCAGCGTGTTCTACCTGCTGATAGTTACACGGCCGACGGCGCTAATCACAGTTTTGCAATTGAATCGTGGAGCAAGGATAGCAAACGAGTGTTAATCAGCCATTCTTTTGATGATTCAAAAGAATATCTTATCGTTGACCTCGATGGCAAGGCGCAAAACATCACCCGCGATATCGGCGTGCAAATCAGCAAATTAGCTTTCGATAAAAGCGACTCGCAGAATGTGTATGTGTTGACGGCCGACAGCGATATTCGCCGGATTAGACTGTCGGATAAAACGTTGTCGGGTCCGCTAATTAGCGATGCTAGTGATTTTTATGTTTCTAGAAACGGTTGGATTAGCTATACTACCAAGCCGAATAATAGCGGCGAGCGGACGATTGGCTATTTGTCGAAAGGCGCATCA
>JABCOE020000067.1 GCA_013333795.2 Candidatus Saccharimonadota bacterium
AAAAGTAAAAGTAAAAGTAAAAGTAAAAGTAAAAGATGACTCTAGTAGCGTGGTTAAGGCTCCCCATTTTAGACCAAGATTAATAAGCTGCGGCTTGTATCAAGTAAAACCGCTATTTGCGAACGTATGATTAATCATCCTGACAACATAGATTATAAGACGTAAAACGGACATTGTGCGACGTTAGACTTTTGTATTGTTTTTTGATACGGTATTTTTATAAATAATTAATGGAGGTTTACCCTATGCAACCATCGACACAATTACCAGAAAATTTAAAGTCTCGCCTGTCTCGCGTGTATTTCGCGCAGCGGACATTTACTGACGATTCTGGTAAATCTGTAGCCTACGAACGTCTTGTTTTGGAGGTTTTAATTAAGGATAAGCCGTTTAATCTTGAATTTAAGGTTTCGGATAAAGATAAAGCAATTTTATATTTGGCTGATGTCGTTGATCAGCTGGCTATGCTTTAGTTCGGTTTTTGTTCTTTGACCAGCCAGTAAGTCGTTAAACTGTACGGGTAATATTAACTTTAACGGAGGGTAAAACGCTTATGTTTCCAGTTTTACACGAAGCGTCGACGCCGAATACTGCGTTGTTGACGCCGGAGGTTGCTGGCAATATCTTTACTAGCATGTGGGGTGTTGTGTCTGCAAATTTTGCTGGTGTTGCTGTTTTGCTGGGCTCGGTTGCCGGTCTTATGATTGCAGCTAAGCTCATCAATGGCGCGCGTAAGGGTAAAGTACGCGTTTAGCTGAGTGGGGGTTTCCTGCGAGATTCCCCCACCCCTTTAGGATTTATATGGATACAATTTCGATTTACGATATCATTAATGCAATTCTCGGGTTTACCCGTGATTTGCTTGTTTATTTTTCACCACTGATTGGTTTACTCGGAGGATTAAAGTTTTTAGCGGATTGGATTCATAAGTTAATTTTTGGCAAGAAAGTGTAATTTATGCCTGTAACACAAGAATTTTTAATTAGACTATCTGCGTTTTGGTTGGCTATTTTTGTTGGTTTTTTATTAGTAGTTTGGTTAAGTGGTGAGCGCAGAGGTAGCCGGTAATGTTTAAAAAAATTGCAATCTTTCCTCTATTCATTGTAGTTTTTTTAGTTTTGTTTTCCACCACATTAACATTACCGGCTACCTCTGCTTTTGCCTGGAAGAAAGGTGAGCAATTACCACCTGTTGAGTTCGACGCGCCTTTACTATCTTGGTTGCGCCAAAATCCAAAATACAATGAAGAAAAAACGCAGTGGTTTCTTATTGATAGAAACTGGCCTGGGCCTCCTTTTAACGGCAAGCCAGCGTTGGTTGTTTCGTGGTCCGGTAGTTTTCATGACATGCACGTTTTTTATGATTCTAGTAAGCAAGAGTATGTTATCGAAGTGTATTCTCCTACTGAATATTATTCTTTAGCACATGGTGAAGTTACATTTCTGGAGCAAATGAGTTATGGAACTTCTTGGGGCAGTACACCTGATACAAAGGCATTGACGATTGGCCATATTTATCAGTATAAAATTGACAATACGATTACTCATATTAGCAAAGTTGACCCGAATCTTCGACTTCCACAGTACGATATTAATAATATAACCACGAAAGAACGTTGTAAGTGGCATGATTTTGCTTGTTGGATTGGTAACGGCATTACTGCTATCGGTGATTCGATATCTGAATTTTTTAGTGGATTTGTTAAAGTTGTTCAAAATTTAATGGAATTTTTCAGTCATCTTTTTATACCTGGCGATGATAATTTATTTTTAAAAACTTTCTATAATCTAAATGATTATATGCATAAAAAGCTTGGCTTTTTAACGTTTCCATTCGATTTTATAGCCTCGATTGTGAAAACGCTTATGACAGTCGTGGATTCTGATGTTAAGAATGAGTGGCATTGTACAAACGGCTCTATTAATCCAGCTGTTTGTTCAGGTATTTGCGTCCCGAAAGTTTTTGGTGATTTTGAATTTTGTCTGAAGTTTACTCAGCTTGAGGTTGTTTTTCCGGTTTTGTGGAAATCAATTATTTTCGTGGTTCGTTTTGCTGTCGTCGTAGGTTTGGTCGAGTTAATGCGCATTAAGTATTATAGTATTGTGAGGTCTTAAAATGATTGTATTTATTATTATCGCTGCTGTTGCATTATTAACCGCCGTTTTTGTGGTTATGCCAGATTTGCCGGCAACGCCTGAGTTATTGATATCTATGCAAGAAGCTTTTAATAGTATTTTATTGAATGCTATTCAATTTATAAGATATTTTTTATCACCGCAGTTGACTTTTGTGGTGGTTATGGTTATTGCAGCTGTGTTCGCGTCTGAGCCGATTTATCACGGCATTATGTGGATATTACGTAAAATTCCAGTATTGGGGATTAAATAGTTATGTTTTTGGATTTTATTAAAAAGTACCGTAAAGTTTATGTTTCTGCTTTCATTGACGACCAAAAAGAAAAGCGCGACCGTGATGTATTTCGGCCGAGTGGTTTCCAGGTTTATATCGGTCGTCAAGGTTCTGGTAAAACGATATCAGCGGTGCGTCACGTGCTCGAGTTAAAAAAGCGTTACCCTGAAGCAGTAGTAGTTACGAATTTAAATTTGAATGTCGAGTGGGGTTATAGGCAATTTTCGACGATTGATGAATTAATAGAGTTGCTGGTTGAAGTACAAAATGGTAAATATGGTGTGATTTATCTAATTGATGAGATTCATACGTACTTTAATGCGCTCGATAGTAAAGGTATACCGTTGTATATATTTACAGAGATTTCACAGCAGCGAAAGCAGCGTAAGTTAATTATTGGTACAAGCCAGCTGTTTATGCGTATTGCGAAGCCGTTTCGCGAGCAGTGCGATAATATGATTAGCTGTGATACTTGGTTTGGTGTTTTTACTCGCAACAGGGCGTATGATGGCATGACTTTAGAGGTCGATTATGATGGTAGTTTGATTGGTGACATTAGACGGAAAGGTTATTTTTGGCACGACAGAGAATTACGAAATTCGTATGATACGTATCAAAAAGTGGTATCGGCAAAAGACCAAATAATGTCGTTTGATCAGGTCGTACATTATGATGGTAATCGTAGAAAGAGGCGATTTTAATGAGCGATAGCCGTGCAAAGCGCAGCACCGCCGACTTGTTCGGCGGTTGCGTCGTGCGCGCCCTCCACCACGGCAGGCGCACGACGCGCTTTGCTATTTTTGATGGGTTTACGTAGGTTTGCCCCGCTTGCGGGGCTACTTGATACAGGGACATTTAACAATCTTTTTACGGGGGTAAGGGTGAACGACAATCAACCGATTTATAACATCGTTAAGGAGTTTCCAGATATGTATATTGTGCAAGTTTTAAGCAAGCCTAAATTTAGGCTACCACCTGCCCTTTCTGGTCGTAGAAAAAATAAAACTGTCGATGACATCGAACAAGATATTGCGCGTTCGGTTCGTCGTAGTCGTCGAGTTATTAACGATTATGTGCTTATGAATGATTTTGATTTATTTATCACTTTTACGTTTAATCCGAAGAAAGTTAATCGCTACGATTTAGATTTATGTTTTTTGCGTATGCAATCGTGGCTTTGGAGGCAGCAGCGTGCGTATTCTGAGCCATTTCGTTATATTATAGTACCCGAAAAACATAAAGATGGTGCAATACATTTCCATGCATTGTTTGGCGGTTATCAAGGCAAATTAAAGAAAACTAAGGTTATACAGAATAATAAGCGAGTATATAACCTATCAAGCTTTCGTTATGGCTTTACGAACGCGCAATATCTCGATGACGATAAGTTAAAAACTGTCGCGTATTTGTGTAAATACATCACTAAAGATATGGTACTTGTCTCTAACCGTCGGCGATATTGGTGCAGTAAAAACTTATTAAAGCCAGAGAAATACTATAACGGTGTCGAGGAGTTAGATATTAAGCTTGATGTAGCGAATCTCGAGTATCAGAATAAGTATCTGGCGTTGTATCAGATTCCAAAAGTGGTAAAACTTTTTGACTAATATCGCCTGGCGTGTTCCACTCCCCTGTCGAGAAGCGTACCAGCGGTAAGTTAGTTTGTTTGAATATAGCATTTACAATTTTATCGCGTTCTTGCCGGTCGTGTCGTTCGTGCGACGAGTCGTCGAGTTCGATACCGAGAAGCGGTTGAAAAGTACCACGGTCGATAATTAGAAAATCAATCGATTTTCCGTTTATAACTGAAAATGCGCCCCGCCAGTTTTGACCGTATACAGTGTGCTCAAAAATCATACTGAGGTGCGCTTGCGGTACGATAACATAGTTGTCATGCAAAGCAGAGGTGAGTTTTTTATAAAAATTCTCCTCTGCGGTTGTCATGACGCTTTTTTTGACTTTGTAATTATATTTTAATAGAGGTTTTTGGTTGTCATGACGCTTTTTCTGATTGTTGGTTAATAATTTTACTAAGACTATTAAAAGAATTATTGTTATTAAAATTTCCATAAATGTATTATACCATGTTGTATATTTTACATTTTATTTTTCAATTTAGGCTACCTCTGTTAGCTATAATACAAACTTGACAAATTGTCTATCGGACATTGTGCGACATTAAGTCTATATGTAAAACATGAATGAGATTGCATCCCTTTTACTACTGTTTTTGATTAATCTCGAAGATTTATTGTTTTACAACTTTTAGCTATTTTATGTTTGCCCCGCCTTTTATGTATGTACGATATTTTGTCTTTGTGTGCGTATTTGTCTGTATTTTGTCGTCTTCATGTTAGTCTTTCTCAAGATTATTTTATTAGATTTTACTATGTATATATTTATTGTAACTACTTACATCTACAAAAATCCAAACCTTTTGTATTTGAGCTTTCTGAGCAAATCATTAAAATGTTCTATATTTGTTCTAAACCTGTTGATTGCTGGACAAAATACAGATAGGTAGGGCTAGTCCTTGTCGCTTACTGATTAGCTTTAGCAGAGTCTCGCTTACTCATGCGATAAAGTTTTATACATCACAAAGACCAAACCTATAAATAACACTTCAAATTACTATAAGCATAAGTTAGAGGTTAGAGCTATCAATTTTAGATGTACTCTTTTCAATGCGACGCTGTATTTTTTCAGTATCTTCAGCTGCTGGAAAATCCTCTGGGTTCATACCTTGCTGATTGCGGATAGTCGTTCTAACTGCGTCATTATTATCGTTATTATCATGAAGTATAGAGTCGTGCGATGATATTCCGTAGTTTTCTATGTTGGCTGCCGTCATCTCGTTTGCTAATGTTTTACCGGCTAGCACAACATTGTGGGCTTTATTTGCCCAAGGCTTGTTTCCGGTGTTTAGCTTCCTTTTCATCTGTTTATTAGTTTTGCCGCCGAAGAAAGACTTATCACCCTCGCTTTTTATTCTAGCCAACCCTCTTGGACTAATACCCGCCTCCATTATACTAGAAGATAACCTCTTGTCTGATTCGGAAAATTCACGCCGGCGTGCAAGTCTGTCCATATCTTGTCTATATTGATCTGACATCTCCTGTTTGCGTGTTTGAATAGCAAAATATGCCTGAGCCTCCGCAATCTTGGGTTTTTTAACAGGGCTACCGTTTTGAGCAATAATGTAACACGCAAAACGTGTAAGTTTTATATCATCTATAGCCCTTGGGTTGCCGTACCCTATAGAAACCATTTTCGACACATCTCGAAAATGGTTTTCCACAGGAGCGCCTGTTTTAGATATTGCTATTTTAGCCCGTGTAATTACTGGCATAAAACCATCCCACGTCCCGTATTCAAGAACTTCGCCAAGCTCCCTAGCATACCAAAACTCACCTTGCTTATCTTCATGCTTGATAGACTCAAAAATGCTATCACTTTGTTTGATTTTTAACTCACTTGCCATATCTTTATTATACCAAAAAGCTCATCGTGATTATTATAACACTACTGTAAAACAGCTAACGCGCCAGTTGTTGACGAAACTGTGTTTCAGTACCATTCAAATATAACACTACAGGTTAAAATAAAGCATTAGCTAAAGTGTTTCTATAAAGACTCGGGCGGTAGGCCCGTTTTTTGTTGGTCGTCTTTTCTTTTAAGATCTTTTTTATACCGCAAAAACAAAACACCTCCATTATCAACAACTTCCGTGAATGCGAAGCCGTTTTTTGCAAGTAACCATTGCAAATCTGTCATTTCTCGAGGTACAGATGCTTGTAATTGTGCTGCGCCGTGTAATGCTGTTTCAGTCTCGACTAGTTGTAATAATCGCGTACCAACTTTTCGGCGGCGGTATTTTTCTCGTACGACGATTAGTTCCAAATTTGCTATTTTAGGATCGTTTGAGTCCTGGCTATAGATAATTGTGCCAACTGGTTTGATGGTATTGCTGCTTTCATCGATGTATCTGGCCAGTGCAGCGGCGTACTCACCCAAGTATAAACGCTGCGTTAGGTCGGTAGCTGCTTCCATGAAAGCATCTTGGCCTAGTATGTCTGAAATTGGGCCGCAGATACTGGGCTTGCATAATAGATCAATAATCTCGCCAACTTGAGCGTCATGAGCATGCGGTGTGGTGGCTATTTCTAACGGTAGAGGCATAGCAATAGTTGATTACGAATTGGAAGTAGCTGTCGCTGGAGTTTTGCGCCGGCGGCTGCGAGTGCGTTTGCGCTTTGGCTTGTCGCTAGTAGCTGTGTCTACTTTCTCTGTTTCTTCATTGGCGGCAGGTTTAGCTGCTGCATTTGTTTTCGCGGTGTCATTATCCTTTGCGGCCTTCGCGGTGTCTTTATTGCTTTGACCGTGGTCTATTTGTAGCAAACCAACAGCGCCCTTGTCAAGTTTGACCGATGGTTGTTTGGCAATTGGTTGAGTTTGCTCTTGCGGCTGCTTAGCGGCTTGGCGCGCGGCGCGATCGGCGGCTCGCTGTTCGGGCGTTTTTGGCGGCGTATAGGCAGGACCAGGTTTTTTGACGACTAGGTTTTCTGGCGGTAGGATTCGATTGGCGATATCGGCTTCAATATCGCTGCGGTTGCGGCTATAATTATCGCGCGTCCACTGGATAATCCGGCCGGTGTTGTCGTCTTGTGCAGTTGGCAGATTGAGCGTTTTGGCGCTAAAGGCTGGAGCCTTCTCGCCGTTGATGACCATGTTGATGATAAAGTTACGATTATGCATCTGTAGTAGGTCATTTGGTTCGAACTGTGGTTCAAATTGCTTGGCGAGAATCGGACTATCATCAGCAGAAACACGGAAGCTAATTACGGTACCGACGTTGCCGAAAACGGCATCGCGGACGGTTTCTTCCATCTGGCTAATGTACTGGTTAGCGACGGTCAGGTTGAGACCGTATTTGCGCGCCTCGGATAAAATTGTAGCGAACGAGTCGGTAGCAAAGTTTTGAAACTCGGCGACGTATAGGTAAAACGGCCGGCGATCCTTGATATCAGGGATATCGGAGCGGCTCATGGCGGCGAGCTGAATTTTAGTAACCAAAAACGAGCCGAGAATACCAGCGTTATCCTCGCCGATGAGACCTTTACTCAAATTGACAACAAGAATCTTACCCTCGTCCATAATTTGGCGGATATTAAACGTTGATTTCGGCTGCCCGATGATGTTGCGGATGACCGGATTAGCGGTGAAGGCGCCGACTTTGTTGAGGACTGGCGCGATGGCTTCAGCCTGGAACTTGTCGGTCCAGCTAGCAAACTCGACATTCCAAAATTGCAGTACCACGGTGTCTTTACAATAACTGAGGGTATCTTTGCGAAACTTTTTGTCGGTGAGCATGCGAGTAATATCGAGCATGGTAGTCTCGGGCCGGTCTAGTAGCGCTAAAATGGTATAGCGCAAGATATACTCGAGACGTGGACCCCAAGAGTCGCCGAACATGCGTTTCAGCACGCCGATAACTTCTGATGAGATATTAGTTTTTTGCGACGGATTGGTGACCTCTAGCGGGTTGAAGCCTAGCGGGTATTGCGTATCGGCCGGGTTAAAGTAAACAACATCCTGCAGGCGCGAACCTGGGATGAAGCGCATGTTATTGATGGCAAAGTCGCCGTGCGGATCAATTATGGCGTAGCCTTGCCCGTGGAAAATATCACTGAGGGCAAATAACTCCAGCAAGCCGCTCTTCCCTGCTCCCGTCTGGCCGATGATGTAGACGTGGCGCGATCGGTCGTAGCGCAGCATACCGAATTGATGATTGATGCCGCGGAAATTAGTCATACCAAAGGCCGAGATATTCTCATCATGCGCTGGGGCACCAGTTAGGACTGGCAGCTTCGGCGGCGGTTCGGCGGTTTTGGTGCTAGCCCAGACAATGTTTGGCGTTTCGACATTAGTGTGCGGTAAATGATAAACGCTGGCGACTTCCTCGATATTCATCAGATAACCGCGGTCAGCAAAGAGGCGGGTCTTGTATTTGGCGAGCGCCTCTTTGGCGAAGCTATCGTTCGACATCTTGAAGCCGTTGAGATTGGTTGAATTAAACTGCTTGAAGGTGCCAATGATGCCTTGCATACGTAATTTGGCGTCGCTAGTGCGCTCGCCCAGGTAAGCGACGCGGACTTTGACTTGATAGCCAAGTTTGGTCGCCTTTTTTTCAGCTTCAGATATGCGAGTCTTGTCGCGTTCTGATAATTCTGGACCACCGCTGGCGCCTGCTTGCTCGGGCGGTTGCCACAGGGCAGAAAATAGGCCGGCAATCCACTTGCCTATGCCGTCGGTGCCGAATAGGTTGAAGCCGCCTGCTTTGACCGATTGAATCCAAGCGTCGGCTTCTTTGTGCCAGCTG
>JABCOE020000068.1 GCA_013333795.2 Candidatus Saccharimonadota bacterium
GAAGCAGCTGATCGACGGCAGGGCGTTGATAATCATTGATAATGGAAAAATCAACATTGAAAATTGCAAGAAAGTTGGCTTGAGCGCTCATGATGTATCGTTCAAACTGCGAACTCATCATATCTATTCAACGAGAAAAGTGAAAAGAGCCGTAGTGGAGCAAGACGGTGAATTGATTATTACTCACGAAGGGGAAGAGAATCCGAAATTCCCATTGATAACAGACGGGCAATTGCAAACTGACATTTTGCATGTAATTGGCAAGGACGAGAAATGGTTGCTGAGAGAAATGAAGAAGCAAGGGCTAAATGCTTATAGCGACGTATTTTTGGGAGAGTATGTGGACGGCAAGTTAAACTTGACGGCTTATTAGTAAGGGTTATGTACTACAGGAGTCGTTCATGAGTGAACACATCTTTAATCGGCAAAAGTGGCAGAACTTAACAATATTTGAGCAAATGGGCAACATCGGCTCGGAGGTCGGGCGAGCCTTTGCCGCCCGGCGCCGCGGCGATGCGGCTGCGATGACTGGCGCCTGGCAGCGCGGCTTGGACTTATTGGACGCCACCGCCGAGCAACTCGCCCGCCAAAAATCGCCAAAACTCCGCGAAGTCCTACGCGCCCGCGAATTATTCGCCGACATGGAAGACGAATCGTTGGAGGGCTACTTTATGTGGTTTGCGCTGGCGGCGCGAAGGGATAGATAATAAAACGTATGAAAATCATCAGCAAAAAATCCTACCCTGATTTATTCGAAAAAGTCCTAGCAGGTGAGAAAACATTTGATATGAGGGTGGCTGATTTTGACATCCAGCCTGGCGATATCCTGGAACAGATTGAGGTAAATTATGACGGGACGCCAACTGGCCGCACAGTTCGTCACGTAGTCGGCGAAGTTTTACGTACGAAAGAAGTTGATTTTTGGAAACAAGAAGATATTGATCAATACGGCTATCAGGTGATGTCGCTTGCCGAGCGGGTTGATTAGTACAAATTTTAGAAGTTACTGCGATAAGGAGCAAAGATGACTAAATCCATCATCTGTAAAGACGTCTTCGGCAATCAATACACCGTTCCCGTTGACGAGCTGAATATTCATGTGGGCGTGTACGCAGTTATTATTGAGGATAATAAGATTCTTTTGGTTCGGCAATGGGACGGGTATAGCTTGATTGGCGGTGGTGTAGAGAAAAGCGAAACGATTGAAGAGTCAATCGTCCGCGAAGTCAAGGAAGAAACTGGGCTGACCATCATGCCAAATAAAATCATTCACCAGGCAACTACTTTTTTCAAGCGCAACGCTGAGGCGCAAGCTAACCAGTCAATCCAGCTGTACTTCACGCATAGCCATCTGCACGGGCAAATCAATAACGACAACATAACCGACAGCGAGAAAACTTACACCAACGGCACGCCGGAGTGGGTTGATCTTGACAAAATTGACGACATAAACTTCCGTCATAGCGTGAGTTCGAGGACGATTTTAGGGGCGTATCGGGAGTCTACTAATGGCAAATAAAGTATTGCGTAAGATATGTCTAGGACGAATGAAAGCTTCTTACTTCTTACTTCATATAAATCACTCTACCCAGTCTGGTTTGTATGTTGCTTCTGCTAGATAATAACAACGTCTATGAGGATCTCGTATGTCGTAACCTACCTCCATATCATCATGAGGGCGAAGTTCTATAAACTTATCATTTCTATATGGAGCAACAATACGCGTAAACTCAAACTCGTATCTGCCTGTCATTCCCTTTAATTCGTAGCTTTGGTCGAGCGGGTCAGAATAGTCCGTAGCAACAAGGATGAATGAACGTAGTGAATCGTGGCCTGCGCTTTGGAATAAATAGAATTGGGTGTCCGGATACAATATGAAAAGCGTTGCAAATGATCGTATATATTCTGCGTCTTTGAGAACGGGGAAAGCCTCGGTTATAAACTTTGACAAGGATAATTTAATGTTATTCTTCATAGTCTAAATTATAAGCTAAATCTAGGAAATATGGACAGTTTTATGACTTGTCCAGGTCAATGACTCCAGAGTTTAAGCTCTGTCATCGTAGGTCGTTGCCTCCAGTGATATACCACGAGTTGTCGACAATCGTCTGACCACCTTCGTCCTCGGGAAGTCTCCAGAAAACAACGCTCTCCCCAGTGGGACCGCCTGTCGCTTTAACATGACCATGACCATGTCCGTCACCGGGAACATTGCCATTTCTGCCACCGTAGATCACGTTAGTCGTGCCAGGAGAGCGGTACACTGTTGCACTTCTGCCGTCAAATCGCCCAGGCTCTTCAGTAGGGCTGTTAGATCGCCCCTGGCAGGACGGGCACTGAGACTTACGGTGAATCACAACCGTACTGTGAGACAGAATCTGATACCTCAAGTCTGAGTCGAAATTGCACTCATACACCTGGGATCCAGTGGGAGCCTCACTTGGTGTTGTGACATAGTGCTGTCCGCTGGACAATCGCCTGAGAATACAGTCGTCGCCACACCTGATGTCTCCCTCGCTCATGATAACTCCTTCTGGAGCCGGGCAGAGAATCGCAATTCTCCGCGAAGTGGGACGCCTCAAGCCCGATTGACTCGGGCGAAACGCCAGCCCCTGTGATTGCAGAAGCTGATATATATATCAATAATAAGAACTGAAGTCAAGCAATCTTACAAAAATCGCAGCAAACCTATAGCAATCTCCCACCCGCCCATGCTAAAATAAAACCATAACCAACATCCGTGCGCTGCCATCAGCAAGGGGATGTTTGTAATCCGAAAGTAGGTGGGCAGATGACATAGCTTGCGATAAGCTAGTGTACCAGCGCGGTGTTTTAGCCGCCTCCAAGTACTAATCTGCGGATTATTGCCTGCGGTTTTAAGAGGTGGCTCTCGCCAGATTAAAACCAACGTGGTACTTTTCGAAAAGTACCGTGATAGTTTTGGAAAACCAACGTGGTGGTTTAGAAAAAGTACCGTGGTACTTTGAAAACTTTGCTATAGTACGTTAATTAACTAACGAAAAGTATAATCAAATGACATTGAAGTATAAATCTGTCAAACTAAAAAATCCAGCCAAACCAACCGAACCAGCTAAATATTATGCCCGCGAGTCGGAGTCCGGCCGCATCAACCTCCCCGAGCTCGCTGATAACATCGCCCGCCATTCTACCACTGTTAGTAAGACGGATATCCAGGCGGTTTTGACCATCCTGGGCGAGGAATTGGCATCATTGCTGGCTAAAGGGCACAGCGTCCACTTGGGCGAATTGGGCTACTTCCATGTCACTCTCAAATCCAAAGGCGTAGCCGAAGAAAAAGACGTCAATCCCAGCCTCATCGAGGAGGCCAAAGTTCGTTTCGTGGCAGGCTCCGTCCTAGAAAAAGAAATCAAGAACGCCAAATTTGAAAAAGCCGCTGAACCAAAGAAAGAGACGCCGACACCAAAACCGGGGGCGTAGACCGTCCGGGGATAATAGATAGGTTGGGGCGCGGGGCGGTGGATGCTTCGCGCCCTCACTAGTTGCGTGCCATTTAATTCTGTTATAATAACCTATTATGACTACGCATCAATTAAAATTAGCTACCGAGCCTTTTAACGCTATTATCTCTGGAGATAAAACCATCGAGTCACGACTATACGATGAAAAGCGCCAGAAAATTCAAATAAGCGACCAAATAATTTTTACCAATCGAGACAACCCCAGCAAAACTGCCACTGTTAAAGTAATTGGTTTACTACGCTACGCAACGTTTCATGATTTATTCTCTCATAATAATCCACGGAAATTTGGCGGCGAGAGTGTTGAGTGGCTGGAGAATCAAATCAACGAATTCTATTCTCTCCACGATCAAAAGCAAAATGGAATCATTGGAATTGAATTTGAACTAATGTAGTTATGCTTGTATTCTTATTCCATTATTGATATATATATATATCAGATTCTGAATAGAATCTTGTCCTATACAACCAGGTTACGTCAAAAATCGTAGCCGTCACAGGAAGGTGTACCATGACTGAAGCATCAGTCAGCAACATCGTCGTACGCGAAGCAAACGCAAACGACTTCGAGTGGGTCGCCGACCTCATGGTCCGAGCACTGACTCCGTTTTACGATGGCGACCACCATGCGCACGCGCGGCGTATCTTTGATACGCACATCGCGGGCGGGCATGATCAGGTTGGTCAGTTTTCTTCTGGGCAGCACATGTTCATTGCCGAAAGCGGCGATGGGCAACCTGCAGGCGTCATTCACGTCGTCAACAAGAAGCAGGGGACTGTCAAGATTAGTCCCCTCATCGTTGACACGGCGTACCGAGGGAAGATGGGCGTTGGAAGCGTGCTGCTTAAGCACGCTGAAGAGTTTGCCCGTAGTCTCGGTTCGAGACAGATCTACTGCACCGTGGCAGCTCCGAACAAGAAAGCGCTGGGGTTCTTTCTCAAGAAAGGATTCCGCGTCACTGGCACGGCGAAGGATCACTACAAGGTCGGCATCGACGAGCACATGCTGTACAAGCAACTTGTGGATGAGGCGGGCTTCGACTCGCCGAACATCTCTGTGGTTCCGTTTGACGAGAGCCAGGCTGACAGCGCGCGAGCTCTCATCTTGTCGCAGATGAGCGATGCTTTCAACGGTGTGGATAACGACTGGGTTGACGCCCTGTTCGCTGGCTACCGTCGCCGGGAGCTTGGCGATGTCAACGCCAAGTTCAAGATCATCTTCACCGCGGAGTGTGACGGTAAGGTGGTCGGCGTCGCTGGGGCTACTCCTAAGAAGGGGCGGCCCATCAAGCTGATGCCTTTGGTGGCCTCATCAGAGGCGGCGGTTGAGGCGCTCGTTGTCGACCTGCAGGGGTTGTTGGAGGACTACGGTCACAAGCTGTACGTCCACTTGGTTCCCGAGCCGTGGCAGGTCGCCTGTCTCCAGCGTCATGGCTGGAGCCTGGAGGGCGTGTTCCCTGGTGGGTACGCGCCGAACAGCGTGGTGCAGCAGTGGGGATTCAACTTCAACAAGGAAGGAGCAAGTGTGCGTAAGTTGCGCATCAAGAAGCCCTATTTCGACGCCATCATGGAGGGTCGTAAGACTCTCGAAGTTCGCGTCGGCTACAACAGTATCAAGCGCCTTAAGGCGGGAGGGCTGTTGCAGCTCGAGACTGGACATACGTCTGGCGTGGTGCGGATCAGAGCGATTCGCATCTACGACAACTTCGCAGACATGCTGGCGGCAGAACCGTGGCGCCAGATTGTACCGCAGGCTAGGGACGCGGAGGAGGCGCTTCACCTCCTCCGCAAGATCTATCCCGCCCGCAAGGAGCGCCTCGGCGTTCACGTCATCGAGATCGAGAGACAGCAGTAGGACAACAGTAAGGAGCACGCATCTCCTAGATTGGAGAAATCCATCTGAATAAATGCGAGTGACTTGGGCTGGTGTCACTGGTATCTGACTTAAGATACCGAACAACTAGCCTATTTTCCTTGGGAAAGTATTATGAAATCTTTTGATAGCAAGGTTTCTGCTAAGTCTCACTATTCTATACGGCTCTATAAATTACAGTATAGAATTAGCCAACCTCAACCTACTAGCCGCATACCACAGCAGGATGTATAATAAACCTAACAATAAATCATAAACAAAGGAATATGTATGAATATCAAACCCCTAGACATAGTATCTATGATAGGTATTATTATCGTAGTATCAAGTAGTGCTATCTCTATGCATATTGCCGTAAAAGCAAGCAAGAAGCAAAAAGCTCAGCAAGAAAAAGACTCTAAAGCTAAAAAAACAGAGCCAAGCAGTCCCGCAGCAAGCACCAGCGAACTCCGCGCCGAACTGGATGATTTGAAGAAGCGAGTCGTAGCGCTTGAGAAAAAATGAGCAATTACAACCTAAAAATGTCATCATCCATTAAGACATTTTGTCCTGAAGTATAATGACAGACTAAGCAATTCTAAGGTGTTAAATTCATATTTTTATCCTTATCTCTTGATCAGTGAAAAATAATCCGTCGTGATTTCGTTGTCCATTTCACATTCCCTTCACATACCCTTGCTACACTGGCATAGAACCAAGAAAGGAGATCTATGTCATTCATACAACGTGCCTGGTTGTATATCACCAGGAAAAAACTCAAAACGCTGATTTTGCTGGCGATTTTGCTGTGTATGTCGACGATTATGCTGAGCGGATTTGCCATCAAGCATTCGACCGACGCGGCGGCGCAGTCGCTCGACAAAACGCTCAAGGCCGGCTTTACACTGGGCAATAATCCGCGCACCAATCCAGGAACCGCCCGCGGTTCGGGAACGGTATCGAACAAAGACATCGATGCAGTGAAGAACCTGGAGGGTGTGACGGACTATGTCAAACGCCAGAATGCCACGGTCGATTTTATCAATACCAAGCTAGTGCCACTACCGAGTGGCGGCAGCGGTTATGATGCCGAGAAAGATAAACAGTTTGGCAACGCCGCTACCATCATCGGCGTCAACAAATCTGAGTCCGAGAAAAAGTTCCGGGCTGAGTCGCTCAAGCTCATCGCTGGCCGGCACATCACCGAGAACGATTCGCAC
>JABCOE020000069.1 GCA_013333795.2 Candidatus Saccharimonadota bacterium
CCACGCAGCCCAGAAACCAGAGAAAGTAGAGGTTAAGTAAATGGCTACCGACAAATACGATTACGGCTTGGGCCGGCGCAAAAGCGCTACCGCCCGCGCCCGCCTGACCGCCGGCAAAGGCGCAATCACCATCAACGGCAAGACTGCCGATGAATACTTATCAGGCAACAAGACTTTGCTAGCCGAGATTACTGATCCGCTAGCAACCGTCAACAAGCAAAAAGAATTTGACGTCAGCGTACTAGTGCGCGGCGGCGGGCTTAGCGGCCAGGTTGACGCTATCAAGCAAGCCATCGCCAAAGCGATTACTGCTGGTGCCGCCGACTTGCGTACTCCACTCAAGAAGGCCGGCTTCATGAAGCGCGACCCGCGCGAGAAAGAGCGAAAGAAATACGGCCTGCGCAGCGCCCGCAAACGCGAGCAATATTCAAAGCGCTAAGTTTTTGCCGTTTAGAGCAGACTCAAATACTCCGCTTGTTAGGGCGGGGTATTTGTTTTTTTGCTTGAGCATCATTTGATTATTTTGCTATAAAAGTGTATAGTAATACTTATTATAAATGCTAGGTGGGTTGCATATAGGCTACAAGCCGCTAATCCCGAAGGAGGGTATTGAAACATCATGGCAACAGGCTCAAAAGGCCCAGAAGTTCTAACAGGAACAAGAGAAGGAGAAAGTGTTAGCCGCCGCGGAGCGCTAGGAGCGCTAGGAATATTAGGATTCACCGGCTTATTAGCGGTAACCGCAGCCTGCAGCAACGACACCCCAAAGCCAGCACGCGAGCAGCGACAAAAACCGATGCCGCCCGGATATCCGAGTCATGGCACGCCCCAGGGTGTCGTAGTCTGCGCCCAAGATAAAGGACTTATCAGAGTAGTAGGTCCTGAAGAATTACGAAGACATCCCCAGCGATATAGCCTCCACCCAGAAGATTGCCGGGAAAAAGGAGCGCCGAGCAACGTTGATCCACTACCGCCAGCAGCGCCGGCCTCGCCTACAAACATGCCATCCGCTAGCAAATAACATCATATTGCAATTGAACACCTCGCTCTCGCATGGCGGGGTGTTTTGACTTTATTACGCTAGCCTGTACGTGCTATACTTACACATAAGGATTACCAACATGGATACAAACACTGATAACATCAAAAAATCAGAAAACATAATCACGACGAATTCTAGCCAAACAGCAATCTTCCTCAATAACGTCTCGAAAGACTACAAACTCGGCAAGCAAACCGTTAAAGCGCTTCGCGGAATAAACCTGGCAATCAAACAAGGCGAGCTTATCACCATTACTGGCGCTAGCGGTAGCGGCAAAAGTACGCTACTGCAAATTATCGGCTGCCTTGATCAGCCAACCTCAGGATCTGTTGTCATCGAGTCCAAGGAGACGACTGACTTGCGCGACAGCCAGCTCAGCCAGCTTCGTCAAAATACTATCGGCTTTGTTTTTCAATCGTTTTATCTACAGCCTTTTTTGCAGCTTAGCGACAATATTGCTGTACCAGCCATGTTTACTGCTAAAAAGAAAAATCTTATCGACGCCAAAGTAACTTGGCTACTCCAAAAAGTCGGTCTAGAAGAGTACGCAAACCGCCTACCCAAAGAACTTTCAGGCGGGCAAATTCAACGTGCCGCAATTGCTCGAGCGCTAATAAACAATCCGCGTATCATTCTGGCCGACGAGCCAACTGGCAACTTGGATTCGACCAACAGTCAATCAATTATCGATCTGTTCCGCGAGATCCGCTCGACTCTCGGTTCGACAATTGTTATAGTTACTCACGATGCGAGCATTGCCCGCCAAGCCGACCGCGTCATAGAATTAAAAGACGGAGCTATCACATGATTCGCCCATCGTACGCTGTAAAACTAGCCCGCACCAAGCTTCATTCAAAATGCGGCATGCTTTTCGCTTCCACTATCGTGGCAAGCTTGTTATTCGCGGCGTTAATCGCCATAATTATTGTCTTTACTGGCGCCGAAAAGAGCGCAGAAATGTTTATAAAGAAAGTTGGCAACGCCCGCTACCTTGTCAAAGCATCACCAAATATACCAAACAAAACTTTAGGAATCACCAACAACCTATCCTTAGAAGAGATTAGAGAACTCAAAGCGTTCGAGAAAAAATACTATCAGAATTTGCAAGACAAATATAAATCGCTGGGATTAGCTTACGACAAGAGCACCGAAGCTCCAGCCCTGCTACCAGCTTCTTGGATGCCCGACTCACTTCCAGAAGAACAACGAGTGACTGTTAATTTTTCTTCGCCAGTCATAAGTGATTTCAATGACCAGCAATTTGAAAAATACGCTAAAACTGCCAACAACAAGCTAACCAATCTCAAAGAAATCGGCAGCAAATACGACGCCGCTGGCTATTATATCGTTGACAAAATAAGCGGTTTACCCCAAATCCCCGCGCTACGCCTAATCCAAAATGACAAAGAAGACTTCGGCAACTCTAACCCCAAAGCAGACGATATGACAACTTACGGCTATTACACTAACGCCATATATAATAGCAACTATACTTTCACCGACCAGCAGCTTCTACGCCGTTATATACTAACAACTGATGCGGCGCGCTTAAATGGCATCCCCGTAATAGTCTCCGCTCAAGAAGCAGTCTCATTATTTGGCAAGAAGCTTAATCTTGAAACCGAGCCAGCCGACGCTAACCAAAAATCTACATGGCTTAAAAACATCCAAGAAAAATTAAACGGCCATACTTATCAGGTTTGCTACCGTAATTCAGCCGAACAAACGCTGCTCAAGAAAATACAGCAAGACTACATCGAAGCAAAAGCCAACGAAGCCAACAAAAACTACCAAAAGCCCAACTTGATTTATGATTACCCGAAGCAAGCCTGCGGCGATATCGCAGTCAAATCCGACACGCGGACCGCCGCCGAAAAGAAGAGCGACGATTCTAACGAAGCCAATCAGAAAAAACTCGGAACATATATAGAGCCTAAGCACAAATTGCTCACTTTTCAAATTGTAGGCATTAAGTACGCGCAACCGCAAACTGATTACAAGAAAAACGCCAGCGAATATATCAAGAATCTACTAGCTTCGCAAGATTCTTCATCGGCGCTAGACATTCCTATCCAACTATACGATTCTCTGCCAGAAAAACTAAAGTTCGATGATATCCAGCAACAGGAAGCAAGCTCTACGGCTGTACGGCTAATGAGAGATGAATTCACTCCCCGCGTTTTAGAATTTTCTAGCGTTGCAAAAGCGCGAGCGTTTCTCGACAACGAGGCTTGTCCAGAGCTTAATGATAAATGCAATAAGCAGTTTGCCGCCAACCCATATGGGTCAAACTACCTGATTCTGGATGAAATAGGGAAGTTGTTTAATCAAATCGCTAGCGTCGCTCTACCTACAGTACTAGGATTGGCGATAATTATAATTTGGTTCACTGTTTCACGTATCATCGCAGAAAACCGTAAAGAAACTGCCATTTACCGCGCGATGGGCGCAAAACGACGAGATATCGCTTGTATATACATCATATACGTCGTAATTGTAGCACTAAGAATTGCCATCGCCTCTCTGATTTTAGGTATTGCAACTGCTTTCGCTATAGCAAATACCTACGGCAAAAACCTAACCGACACTGCAGCGACAGCCTTCGGAACAGTTGGCAGCGCGCCGCAATTTAGCGTTTTTAGCCTAGAATCGCCTATAATTATAGCTGTTGTTAGCTCGATATTCATAGTCAGCCTAATATCCAGCATTCAGCCACTACTACGCAACATGCGCCGCAATCCAGTCCAAGATATACGCGACAACTAAAACAATATCCTCTGCACTGTAAAAATACAATATAATAAATTATAATTATGCCAGTGGTCGCTTATCTAATAATTACTCACAAAAGTGATTTGTCCCGCTCGCACCTTTCATAAACAGAAAAGCACGAGCGGGACGATCGAGATTGGCTACCTGCAACGCCAAGAGTAGGGGTTGCTGTAGCTGAGGTAGTACGCGTGACGACGACCGTACTGTCTAACGCACGCGTTCTGCATGTCGCTCCTAGACAAGTCGACATCGTGTCGGAACAAACCGTGCCAACTCACGCTACACTTCCAGTCCATCACAGTACTACCTCTGAGAACCGCGTAGGCAAAGCTGCCGGGGTACTGCGAGTCACAGTACTTATTGAGATCAATCCCCGGGTCAGCAGCGTTGGCCGAAGGAGCAACAAGCATCATACTGGCAGCAACAAAGACGGCCGCCACGAGCTTGAAGACAAACGACTTCACGCTATCTCCTCTCCATCATGTATACGCACCTTGCGTACACGCTTATGATAGTAATCGAGAGAGAAGCTTATGTCAAGATATTTAATCATCTTTCTTCTTGTCATCATCGCGATAAGCCTTATACTGAAAATACAACGCCGCGCACACCAGCGCGATAGCCAGCGCGAATTCAAATAGATGAAGCGGTACGTTTGGCGGCTGCTTAGCACTCATCGTATCCATAGATGTCTCAATTGAAATATACGAAACTAGCGCCGACGCAAACAAGAAAACGTAATATGCAATCCGACACTGAGTTTTATTCATAACGCTATTGTATACGCAGCCAACACTAGCGTCAAACAGCAACTATCTCAATCGTCGTGCTCAATATGACAGCGCAAGCGTACTCTGTTATAATTATACTAGGTCTAAAGAAACAATTCTGACTGGCGTGCGCGCCAACGAAGAGCCAACGCTCGGTAATTATCTCGGTGCGTTCGTGCCAATGGTGCAAATGCAGAAAAAGTACGCAGGAGAGTATCAAATCAACATGTTTGTGCCAGATTTGCACAGTTTTACGACACCAATCGACCATTCTGCGTTGTACGCCAACACCCTCAAAAACCTTAAGTATTTCATCGCCGCTGGGCTCGACGCTAGAGACGAAAATACTTTTATTTACCGCCAGAGTTTTATCCCGGCGCACAGCGAATTAACTTGGATCTTAGACTGCTTTACTAGTTTCGGCGAGATGAGCCGCATGACACAGTTCAAAGAAAAGTCCGCCGAACACAGTGGCAACGTCAGTGTCGGGTTGTTTAATTATCCGGTGTTGATGGCTGCCGATATCTTACTCTATAATGCCCGCTATGTGCCCGTTGGCGAGGACCAATTCCAGCATCTAGAAATCACCCGCGACATCGCCATTCGCATGAATAATAAGTTCGGCGAATTGTTCACTGTGCCTGACTCTACAGCCAAGCAAACTGAGTTTATCAAGCGCGACAAAGGTTTGCGCATTCGCAGCTTAACCAATCCGAACAAGAAAATGAGCAAGAGCTCGGACGATCAAAAATCAAAAATTAATCTGAACGATACGCCAGAACAAGCTCGCAAGAAAATCATGTCGGCAACAACCGATTCGCTTGGCGTTATCAATTTTGACTGGGAAAATCAGCCAGGTATCACCAACTTACTACAGCTTTTGGCGATTTTAACTGATCAGCCGCAAGAAGAAGTCAATGTCGAGTGGATTGGTCAAACACAATACGGGCCGCTGAAAAAAGCCGTAGCCGAAGCAGTAGCCAGCTTTTTGAGCAACTTCCAAGCGCGCCTCAACGCCATCACCGACGATGATTTATTGAAAGTCCTCGAGCGGTCCGAGCGCGCCATGACCATCGTCGCCAACGAAACCTTGCTCCGCGTCCAAAAAGCCGTGGGACTCAGGAGATAAATCCTGCGATGAGTTACAAATCGGGAATCTCCAACAACCAATCTGCCAGACGAGGCGGCAAACAATGAAAATCACCGCCAATGACTTACTGGCGATTTTACGCCGCTTCAACGTAGCAAACGCAGACAACCTGCCGCGCCATATCGACCAAATCAAAAGTAGCAATCCTAGCCCAATCAACCAGCTGGTACGCTTTCGCTTTAACCGCCAGCATTATTTCGTGCTGGTTGATGACACTGCCGAAGACCGCGAAAATTATATCATGGAGCAGATATTTACCGCCAAAAGCGATGCTCGCGGCGTGATTTTCGAAAACCCAACCAGCGAGTTAACTACCTACGGCTTACCATTCAAAGGCAAAGATATCTATCTGTTTCAACAGGTGAGCGATAGTCAGCGGCTGGATAGTTTGCTAGCCAAGCGCTACCCAGAAACCAGCCGATCAACCTGGCAAAAATATATCAAATCTGGCAATGTATCTGTCAACGGCACGCCAGCCAAAAGCGCCAGTCAGCTAGTCACCGAAGCCGACGAAATCGCCGTCAATCTGCCCGAAGCTACCGATTACAGTGATGAGGAGCTACCGATACTTTATCTAGACGATAATGTCATCGTTGTCAACAAACCAGCTGGCGTTCTGACTCACAGCAAAGGGGCGCTGAATGACGAATTTACGGGCGCCGACTTTTTCCGTCGTTACACCACCGTCGGGCTGGAAACTAATCGCCCAGGCATCGTCCATCGACTAGACCGCGACACCAGCGGCGTTATCATCGGGGCGCGTACTCCCGAAGCTTTTGAATTGCTCAAAAAACAATTCTCGCAACATCTCGCCAAGAAAACATATCTAGCCATCGTCGACGGTATACCGCAGCCACCAACCGCCAAAATTGATATCCCGATTGGCCGCA
>JABCOE020000070.1 GCA_013333795.2 Candidatus Saccharimonadota bacterium
CATACCGCCAACCATCACCACGTTTTGGATGTCTGATTTAGAGAGTTTAGCGTCTTTGAGCGCTTTTTCAACTGGGCCGTCGAGGCGCGCTAGCAGATCCTTCACCAAATCTTCCAACTTGGCCCGCGTTAGGCTCAGTTCAAAGTGCTTTGGCCCGTCGGCATCAGCGGTAATAAATGGAATGTTAACTTCGTATTCAGTGACTGTTGATAGCTCCTTCTTAGCCTTTTCGGCTTCATCCTTCAAGCGCTGCATGGCAGCGGTGTCTTTGCGTAGGTCAATGCCTTCTTTTGATTTGAAATCGTCAAGGAAATAATTAACGATGGCGTTGTCAAAGTCTTCACCGCCCAGGTGCGTGTCGCCGTTAGTGGCTTTCACTTCAAAGACGCCGTCGCCGAGTTCCAAGACGGAAACGTCAAAGGTACCGCCACCGAGGTCAAACACCACAATAGTTTCGTCATTTTTGCCTTTTTCCAGGCCATACGCCAAGGCCGCCGCCGTTGGCTCGTTGATGATGCGTTTAACTTCCAGGCCAGCGATTTTACCAGCGTCTTTGGTGGCTTGGCGCTGCGAATCGTCAAAGTAAGCCGGCACAGTGATGACCGCTTCGGTGACTTTTTCGCCCAAGAATGCCTCAGCGTCAGCCTTGATTTTGCTAAGGATCATTGCCGAAACTTCTTCTGGCGTGTATTCCTTGCCGCCCATTTCCACTGCTACGCCGTCGCCTTTTTTGACAATTTTGTACGGCATGATGTCCAGATCTTTTTGGACTTCTTTGTCGTTAAACTTACGGCCAATCAAACGCTTCACCCCGTAAATAGTGTTCTTTGGATTGGTCACACGCTGGCGCTGAGCCACTTGCCCAACCAAGCGCTCGCCCTTCTTATTAATTGCCACCACTGACGGCGTCGTACGATTACCCTCAGCGTTAGCGATAACCTCTGGTTTGCCTGCCAACATGTACGCAAAAGCACTGTTGGTCGTACCAAGGTCGATTCCGATAATTTTACCCATATGATTCCCCTTTCTTGTTATGATCACATCTGGTTTTCTTATATTCATTTTAGCACTCTTTGTCCGCGAGTGCCAACTATTTCAGTATAAATAATTAGCACTCCCGTGTCAAGAGTGCTAATTTAAATTTTACATTAACGTCTATTTTTAGTAGTTGAATGAGCTGGCAATGCCGTTGGCGTGTTATCATTTAGCTTAATATATTTTATAATCGAACTTACGTAAGATGCTAAACCGATCAAGATTAGCACGTTAGCAACAATGTAAATACCGTCAGCACTGTTAGTGCTGCCAGTAAGTATAAATGTGGTATACAGGATGACGGCTCCAGCTAGAGGAGTCAGCGCCGAAAGAGCAACTGCTTTACGCGCCTCTAGAAGACTATGGTTTAACCGCTTGCTACGACCTATAGCAAACCAGATAAAAGATCCAATTACCATAGCCGCTGCAGCAATTGTTGTCAGTAAGAAAAGACATCCCGCATACAAATTGGACTCGCTAGCAGCCTTATTCACTTCTTCTACAGCTGCAGAATATTTTTTGACAGAGTTATGGGTTTGTTCCAAATATTGGTTTGCAGCATTATAGTCTCTTTCGCGCAAAACGACAGCAATCTTGTCAAGTAACACCTTAATTTCTCCAGCATACTTTTTAACTTCCGCTGACTTTTTGATGTATTTGACACCTAGTTTAGAGGAGAAATTATGGCTAGCAACATTATTGAATGTCGACGATGCGGCAGCAGCCTGAGCAAGAGCCGCACCATTAGCTACGGATTTCTCGTCGTTTATTGCTTTTATAAAATCTACATAAGCCTTATTGGAGGCAGCGATTATATCAATATCCGCTTGGTTTGCATAACTAGCTGCGCTAGCAAATGGACCTCCAACCGATATTATGACAAACGTAGCTAAAATTATCTTGAAAATTTTAAGCATGCTTAGAATTATATACGCAAATTCGAGTTTTACCAACCGCCGCTGGCGCCGCCGCCCGAGAATCCGCCGCCGCCAAAGCTGCCGCCAGACGAGCTGCTGCCTGACGAGCCGCTATCTGAACCTCCAGCAAGCCACCAATACCGCCGACGGCGACCATTACTCCCATTGCCTTTCAGGATAGCTATTACTATGATAGTTATAAAAATAACGATAAATAGCATTGAAACAATTGACTCTCCATCCATATCATTGTCAGATAGATTCCTGCCTTCTGCTGCATCAATAATTCGCTTGACACCCGCCTCAACGCCGCCAGCATAATCACCGCTGCGAAACTTTGGTGCGATTGTGTTGCGGATAATTTGGCTAGCTCGCGCATCGGTTAACGAACCTTCCATACCATTGCCGACCTCGATTCGCATTTTACGGTCATTCTTGGCGATAAGCAGTAATACGCCATTACTCTTTTTCTTGTCGCCGACACCCCATTGGCGGGCTACTTTGAGGCTATATTCCTCTAGACTATCATCACTGCCAAGCGTCGGAATCATCAACACGCCGATTTGGAATGATTTTTTCTGGCGCTCAGCATTAATCAGCTGCGCAATGCGGTCAATATCTTCATTTGCCAAACTTTCCGTCTGGTCAATTATAGGACGTTCAAGCGGCGGCGCAGCTGGCACTTCTAGTTTAGCGAAAGCCGTGTTACTAAACAGGCAGCTAAATAACACTGCCAATGACAACAATCCAGCTAAACTGATTACATAGCTTCGCCAACGCATATCTAGTTTTCTTGTTTGGTTGAATTTGCTGCGCTGAAATCAACCGACGGAGCTTTATTAGCGCCAGCGTCCGACTCAAAATACGGTCGCTCCTTGAACCCGAACATACCCGCTAACAAATTTGTCGGGAAAGATTTAACCTTCGTGTTATATGATTTAGCAGCATCATTAAAGTCATTGCGCGCCACGGTTATACGATTTTCTGTACCTTCTAACTGCGATTGCAAGTCTTTGAAGTTTTCCGTTGCTTTGAGTTGTGGATAGTTTTCGGCAACCGCCAACAGCCGACTGAGCGACGAGCTAACCTCGCTTTGGGCCTGCTGGAATTTGGCTATGTCATCTGGATTATTGGCATCGACTTTGATTTGCGTAGCTTTAGCGCGCGCCTCGACCACCTTTGTTAATGTCTCTTGCTCGAAATTGGCCGCGCCCTTGACGGTATTCACGAGGTTAGGAATTAAGTCGCTGCGCCGTTGATATTGCGACTCAACCTTGCTCCATGCCGTATTAACCGACTCGCGGCTAGCCACCATGCTATTATAAGATCCAGCGACTATCATTATTAGTAGCAATACCACGCCGCCGATGACTGCTGGGATTTTCCAATTTTTCATTCCGACCTCCTGCTTATTGATACTTTTATTTTATAGGCTGCCAGCGAAAATCGCAACAAAGATCTCATACTAACTTATCAAGGGTGCTGCCAAATCCGAACCCAGTCAACTTCCATCGGCCAGGTCTTTCCAGTACCCAGAATAACGTCAATCGCTGTCTCGGAATCAAACAGTCCAAACGGGTTACTAAGCGTCGGATTAGTGCCGTCGGCAGCTACCGGATTTTGCTGCGGATCATTCGGCGCCAAGAGGTTCCGCTTTTCTCCCCAATATTGCTTTAATACCAACGCGCCCGATATACCATTCAACGCCGTTTGTATCCCATAAACAACCGTACGTATGCCAATCCGCTGAATGATAGTTCGGATTTCGATAATCGGCTTTTCGATTTTTAATCATTAAAGATTTATCAAACTGACCGCCATGATGAGCCCATAGCGTACCCAGAAACTCATCTTTGCGCATAATCTCAACCATATCAAGTTCGACATACGGCCGCTGATTCAAACGATGCAAATGATTCGACTGCGCCCAAAACGCCGGCCAAGAGGAATTCTCCGGCGGCACGTTACGCACGCCGTCGGCATCAACGCGCATCCGCACTTCGTAATAACCGCGTCCAAACGATTGCCCCTCGCCAGTATTTGGGTCGCGCGTCATGAAATTACGATTGTAGGTACTATGCGATGGTGCAATCCGCAGCACAGAACTATTCACAGAGTATTCGCTTGGCTGAGTGTCGGGTTTGCCCCACTTGTGAACCCCAGCTGGATACCATTTGAAACCTGGCGCGCCGGTATTGCCAGTGTCAATCGTGCTAATTGAAGTAAAATCATCCTCAAAAGCCAAGCGAGTAAAGCCATTATTAGCGGCGGCACCCGGAACAGCAGGCGCAGGCGGTGTAATCGGCGGAGTAACTGGCGGCGTTAACGGATTGCTCGGCGCAGGTGAATTATCTGGCGTCATCGGCACGGGCCCGCCATTTACCAGTTTAACGCAGCCAGCGTATTGATAACCGTCGATCGCTGCTGGAGTATAGGTAATTTCTTCGCCGTCCTTCAGGCTAATAACTTCGCTTGAACCAATGCTAGTAATAATTGCTGAAGCGGTGTTGCTGAAATAGCCTGCCACGCCGACGCCCGCCACCACGAGTACCGCCAATATACAGCAAAAAGATATAACGCAATTGAGACGCTTATGGGAAATTTGTTATTATTGGCTCGTAACTTTGACCATCGCGTCGCGAATCACTACGCCGTCTAGCGTGTAGCCAGCACGCAGTTCCTCGGCGATCACTTCTTTGTCGCCTTCGGCTTCTTCATCAAATTGAACGGCTTGATGCAGCTCAGGATTAAATAATGTGCCAGGTTTAGCGTTAATTTTCTCGAGGCCAATTTCTTTGAGCTGCTTGTCAAGCTGTTTATTCAGGCCAGCCACGCCTTTCGCCCACGGATTATCTTTCAGCTCCTCTGGCACGTTGGCAATCGCTCGCTCAATCGTGTCAACTACCGGCAACAGCTTCATCACCGACTTCGCCTGGCCCATTTGGTGCGCCGACTGCTTTTCCGCCTCGACACGCTTGCGGTAATTCTCAAAATCCGCCCGCGTCCGCTGCAAATCCAGCGTCAACTCGCCCAATTGCTGCTCTAAGTCTTCAGTTTTGTTAGTCTTATTCCTTGTCATTTTTTCCTCCTACAACATTCCCTCTAGCATAGCACCGGTTCGGCGCACCAGCTCCATCGTCCGGCGATAATTTTGCCGCGTCGGGCCGATGACGCCGATATAGCTGTTGTTGCTAAACGGCGAGCGGAATTTGCTGATAATCAGCGTAGCGCCGCTTGCTTTACCAATTGGATTTTCGCTGCCGATAAATACATTCAGCGGTTGGTTGGGTGCGGCTTCGGCCAGCCACGGCTCGATATTATCAATCACCCTGGCAATCGCTTGCACGTGATCGCCGCCAGCGAACTCCGGCTGAGAAAAAAGCTGCGGCATACCATTCATGTATAGCTGCGCGCCAAACGATGCGAAACCAAAGTTACCCGTCAGTTCTACCAAGCTATCGACGGCGCTGCGAATCGCCCGATCTGACTTATCAACATGCGAATTAACGTGCGCCTCGATCGCTCTCGCACTGCGATCGATGCCGCTCGGCAGCTCCGTCATCTGAGCATCGGTGATGCCATTGACATACAACCGGTAGCCCTTATCTGTAGGAATTCGACCAGCGCTAGTGTGCGGCGCCTCAATAAAACCCATCTCCTCGAGTTTGGCCATTTCGCTGCGAATCGTGGCGCTGGACACGCCAAACAACTTGGCTAGCGTCACGCTACCAACTGGCGCCGCAATTTCGGCATACTGCTCAATGATGGCGGCTAAAATCGCCTGTTGACGTTCGGTCATACTCCTATTATATCGCACATTTAGCACTCTTGCAAGGCGAGTGCTAACCAGCCGCTTTCAATTGTTCTAGCAAATCACGCGCTGCCAACCTGGCTTCATCATCCTTGCGATTATAAACGTCCGGTTTCGAGGCGATTTCACGGACGATACGCGCGGTTTCGTCGATATCATCATTTATAACAAAGTGATAATACGGCACTTCAAGCGCATGGGTAATTTCACGAATCGCACTATTGTAACGCTTCGGCCATTCGCGATCAAATTCCTCTTGCGAAGCGTAACGTACACTGAGACGACGACGCCATTCTTGATAATTTGGCGGTAACAAAAATATCGCTACCACGCCTGGCGACAGCTTTTTATATTCATCGACACCTTGCACATCAATATCAGTAACCGCAATTTTACCAGCATCATGAATATCCTGAATCTGCTTGACGCCAGTACCATAAACTGTACCGTGCACAAATTTTGCCTCGACAAAAGCACGACTTTCCAACAATCTAGCGGCAGTCGCTTCATCAATATAGTTATAATCAATACCTTCACGCTCCCATACACCTTTATTTTGACGCGGCTGGCGAGTCGTATACGACACAATATCAGCAAACTCCGGCGACTGCATTAATCGCTGCTTGGGCGTATCCTTGCCTGCGCCCGATATACCGACGAGCAACACAATTTTGGTTTGAATAACAAGCTGGCGAACCGACTCGCTAGGTTGATATTCTTTGATAAGCTTTTCGATATTTGACATAATATCTGTTTATAATAACTCATTCAGCACAGATTGCCAATCAGGAAACTGCGAACTGCCAAAGTGAATATGCCGGCCGGCAAACTCAGCAGCGCCTTTAGTTGTCCGGTCATCAATCAAAATATCACCGCGACTCAGCTGTTTCACCGACGAAAATATAACTTTGCGAAAGAAAATATTTTCCTGACCATCGCCGCCAAAATACTTCTTAACCCACGCCAGTTTGTCGCCTAGCGCCGTCGGATTTTCCCATGGCGATGACGACAGGATGTATAGATCATACTTTTCCTTCAGCTTATCAACCGCCTCAAGGGCGCCCGGCATCGGATCCATTAGCGCGAAAATGCCCGGAATATTGTCGTACTCACCCGCAAACTTCTCAAGCATCTCGGGCGGAATCTTCGTCAAAGCTGATTCAAAATCAACCAGCACGCCATCCATATCGATGTAGATGATTGGTTTGCTATTTAATTTCATAAATTACTTCACCAATTATAGCACTTTTGTAGTACAATAAAGACGTCTACATCTAGAACATGTCCAATCGGGAGTTGATTCACACGCATAATGGGCAGCCGTTATCGGACGTGTGAATTTACGTTCTAGGTGTAGACAGCCAATTTAACGGCTGTCCTTTTTGTTGGGCAGCATTCCTAAAGGAGGGATTATGAATACAAAAGAGAAAAAGCCAATTTACAAAAAGGTTTGGTTTTGGGTATTGGCTGTTGTCATCATAGGCGCAATTGGCGCTGGCATGAACCGCACAAAGAATCAAGCCAATGAAACGACCAAATCAACCAATAACTCGACAAGCCAATCACAACCGGAGCAAAAAACCAGTGAAAACAAAGCACGCTTGACACTGGATGACGGCTGGAAAATTGATAAAAGCAATCAATATCTCACAAAGGTTGTCGGCACGGTTTCAAATAATTCTAACCAGGCAATTAATGGCTATATTCAAATTACTTTTTCAGGACTTGATGCTAGTGGCGCTAATGTCGGAGATTGTCTTGCTAATGCTAATACTGTTGATGCCAATGGCAAGTGGAAGTTTGAAGCAATGTGTTCTGGTCAAAATATCGAGACAGTACGGTTCAAAGAAATTACTGGGTTCTAATTAATTATATAGACCGCAGCATGCAATAATAAATAGTCCGACGTTTGCGGACTATTTTAATCTCTCTTTAACATCACCATAAACGCTTCACTCGGAATGTCAACCTTGCCGAAGCGTTTCATGCGCTTTTTGCCGCGAGCTTGTTTGGCGAGGAGCTTCTTTTTACGGCTAACGTCGCCGCCGTACAGATAGCCAGTGACGTCTTTACGGTAGGCACCGATATTTTCGCGGGCAATGAATCTACCGCCAATCGCTGCCTGAAGCGCCACTTCAAAGCTCTGGCGCGGCACGACATCTTTCAGCTTCTTGACAATTTCCCGGCCCAAGCCTGGCGCCTCAGAGCGATGGCACATCACGCTCAGCGCATCGACCATCTCGCCCGCCACGTAGA